>JAMOQN010000062.1 GCA_027063985.1 Desulfohalobiaceae bacterium | reverse complement strand
CCACTGTAAAGAGAAGAGATTCCAATAAATTTTTATACATCTTAAATCAAATAGATGTAACTGCAAAAGAGGATAATTTAGAGGCAGTATATGCATCATGGCAAAGGGCACTTGTTAGATATGGAGTAAGTGCTGGAAAATATTTTTGCATCTATAATCCAATTGCATGCAATGTAATAGAAGACCCTGAGACAAAAAGAAGATATGAGAGAAAAAGAGATCACGACCTGGATTTAATATCAAAGCGTATTGAAGATGTTAAGATAGAGAGGACATACCGCTTGGTAAGATTACTTAAAGACTATGTAGGAAAATTAAAAAATACAACTCTGCCAATTGTATCTGAATTCAGAGATAAATTAAAGAAGTATACTTTGATTTTAGATTCTATATGTTTTGGAATGATCTTTTTGATTATTCAAATGGGGCACTTACTTTTTACAGATACGGGATCAGGTGAGTTTTGGATAAGAATTTTAAAGGGAATATTTACATCTGCTCCAGCCTTTATGGGATTTTTAGTTTTTTTACTACTATTATTTGGTATCCACTGTGCAATTAAAAACAAGGTAGGGGAGATTTTAGCAAAAAAATTTATAGAGGATGTTCCAGATAAAGAAAAGGATAACTATATGCAGTGCTTTTTAAAGAACATAAAGTGGTATGCCCCTATATTTAGAAAATATCCCATGGGCTGGAATGAAAGATTAGTAAATACACTTAACAAATTAAATTCAGATGTAAATTTATTCATTCAAAAGTTAAATCAAGAATACACTGATCCATCTGGAAAAAATCAGACATAAACCTCATACCTGGGATCATACATCAGCGATTTCAGGTGATCTTTAATTGATTTTGGTCTTGGCAATTTACAGAGATTCAATTCATATGCAATTTCAGAGACACGGCAGGCGATCTCAAGGGAAACAGATCTAATCTTAGACAATGATGGATAAACCCTTCCTACTTTTAAGTCTTCTTCTGACACCTGTTTAGAGAGAATTTTTGCGGCTTCTAGGAAAAATAGATCGGGTATTTTTTTGATCATAAAACCAACTGCAGCAAGTCCAATGCCAGGAAAAACATATACATTGTTTCCCTGTCCTGGGTGAAAGGTCTTTCCCATGCAGTCCACTGGTGGAAATGGGCTCCCACTGGCAAATATTGCCTTGCCCTTGGTGTAAAAGTAGGCCTCATAGGCGGTACACTCTGATTTTTCAGTGGGATTTGATAGGGCAAAAATAATTGGCCTTTCATTTATTTTGGCCATTGTTTTAAGAACCTGTTCGTTGAAAGCTCCTTTTTGACCGCATACCCCAATTATAGCAGTTGGTTTTAATTTTTTTATGGCCTCAACAAAATCAGGGACATTGGGATGTTCATGGGCGAATTTAGATTTTCTCGGATTTAGTCCTTTTCTGCCTTTTACAATGAGTCCTTTTGAATCAAAGAACCAACACCTAAGTTTTGCTTCCTCTTCCTTTAATCCTTCCTGTTTTAATGCCTCTACAATTAGATTTCCTATTCCCAGTCCAGCTTCTCCAGCTCCCATGAATAGAAATTTTTGATCTTTTAATGGTTTATTTGTTATTCTGAGTGCACTGAGAATACCTCCCAATGCAACAGCCGCAGTGCCCTGTATATCGTCATTGAATGTACACATGTGCTCTCTGTATCTTTCTAATAGCACAAATGCATTTTCATTTCCAAAGTCTTCAAATTGAACTAACACATGGGGATATTTGTCTTTAACAGCACACATAAACTCATCGATTAGTTTATAATATTTTTCTCCTCTCCATCTCCTGTGCTGCATACCAATATATAATGGATCCTTTAATAGCTCGTCATTTTCAGTGCCAACATCTATTACCACGGGTAGACAATATGCTGGATGGATTCCTCCGCATACAGTATATAAAGAGAGCTTACCAATAGGGATACCCATACCATTAGCACCTAAATCACCTAATCCTAAAATCCTTTCCCCATCAGTTACAACTATGATTCGAACATCTTTATATGGCCAATTGTCTAAAATTTTTCTAAATTTACCTTTATATTTAGTTGCAAAATAAAATCCACGGGGACGCCTGTATATGTGTGCATATTCTAAACACGCCTTTCCTACAGTGGGAGTGTATATAATAGGTAGTAGTTCTTCTAAATTTTCCATAACTAATCTGGTAAACAAGGCCTCATTTCTATCTTGGAGAGATGTCAAGAAAATGTATTTTTCAATATCTGACGTCTTTCTGTTGAGATTTTCTTTTACCCGCATGAGCTGGGTTTCTTGTGTAACAACTCTCGGAGGTATTAGACCTTCTAGACCAAAGGCCTCTCTTTCTTCGTCGGTGAATGCCGTATCTTTGTTCAGTAATGAATTTCTAAGAAGTGCAATTCCTTTTGGAAAGGCGCTTATATCGTATTTCATCTTTAGCCTCCCTAAAAATATATACAAGGGCAGCCTTCGCTGCCCTATTAATCTAATCAGCAAGTTCCAATGCCTTTTTGATCCTATCTTTTCCAATTACATCATAAAATTCTGGATATATCTTTCTCATGGCATTTTCCCATACCTTTCTCTCTTCAGGGGTGAGATAGTGGATTTTGATCTTGCCAGATTCTTCAATTTTTTTGAGTTGTTCCTTTTCTAGCTTAGAAGAGAGTTCCCAGTTTTTGTCAGTTGCATCTTTTACGCATTTTTTAAGGATATTTTTTAGATCAGAAGGCAGGCTATTCCAAAAGATTTGATTGGTGACAAGCATATATCCCAAATATCCATGATTTGAGATGGTCATGTACTTTTGTACCTCATAAAATTTTTTGGTGTAAATATTGGAAATAGTATTTTCCTGGCCATCTACAACTCCCTGCTGCAGGGCACTGTATACCTCAGAAAAGGGCAATACCTGAGGGCTTGCTCCAACTACCTTAAATTGCGCTTCTAAAACCTTTGATGACATAATTCTAAATTTTTTACCTTTGATGTCTTTTGGAAGTCTGATGGGATGATCGTCCAATGTCAATTGTTTAAATCCATTATCCCAATATGCAAGACCTACAAGACCTATCCTTGATACATCTCTTAAGAGCTCTTGTCCAACATCACTCTCCATAAATCTCCTTAAATGTTTTCTATCTTTAAATAGAAATGGTAAATCAAAAATCTGCAGTTCTGGTACAAAGCCAGTGAATTTTGAAAAAGTAGGACAAGCCATTTGGATTGCGTTCATCTTTAAGGCTTCAATTGCCTCTCTGTCTCCATAGAGCACTGCATTTGGATAGACCTGTACCTTGATCTTACCTTTTGTGCGTTCTTCTACAATCTTCTTAAAGTACTCTGCAGCCTGACCTTTTGGCGTATCAACCGCTACTACGTGGGAGAATTTGATTACATAGGTTTTTGCCAGTGCACTAGTGGTCAAAAAACTCAGGGCAATTAAACCTGCTGTTAAGATTAATAAGGTTCTTTTAAACATTTTAACCTCCTGTTTTTGATTTTTTTATTAAATTCTTTAATTTGCATAGATTAAATGTGGTAAAAATAGTGATATTTGAGGAACATATGTAATTATAATAAGACCTATTAGCAGTGCAAAAAACCATGGCATAGATGCCCTAATAGTTTGCTGTAAACTAAGGCCTGAGATTCCACTTGCCACAAACAAGTTTAGTCCCACAGGCGGTGTGAGCATACCAATTTCCATATTAACTGTTATTACTACTCCAAGATGTATTGGGTCAATCCCTAATTTTACAGCTATTGGAAAGATGAGTGGGGCCAGTATCATGATTAGAGAAGTGGGCTCCATAAAGTTTCCACCCAACAATAACAGGAGATTTACAAATATAAGAAAGTAGTATTTATTCAGATGTAAACTGATAATCCAGTTTGTTAGATTTTGAGGGATTTGTTGAGTAGTTAAAAAATAGGCAAAAATCATTGCATTGGCAATTATGAACATGATCATGGCAGCCGTGGTGGCTGACGATTTAATCACCTGGGGTATATCCTTTAGACTCAAGTCTTTATACACAAATGTTGATACAAAGAATGCATACACTGCAGAAACCGCTGCTGCCTCTGTGGGGGTAAATAGTCCCCCATATATACCACCAATCACAATTATAATAACCATAAGTCCCCATATGGCTTCTTTAAATGAAGCCCATATTTCTTTTAGAGGAGCCATTTTTGTCTTTTTTCTTCCAGCTTTTTTGGCAGCTAAATAAGTTACAAACATGAGCATTCCACCTAGAAATATAGCTGGAATAACACCTGCCATAAATAGCTCCCCAATAGATTGGTCTACTGTGACCCCATAAACTATAAGTACTATAGATGGGGGCATTAAGATCCCTAGGGAACCAGCACAAGCAATAGATCCAACAGAAAAGGCTTCACTATAGCCATCTTCCCTTATAGATCCCATCATAAGAGAACCAATTGCAGCAACAGTGGCTGGAGATGATCCACTTACTGCTGCAAAAATAACACAGGCAAAGATGGCTGACATTGGAAGACCACCAGGGAGATGGCCGACTAGAGATCTGGCAAACCTTATGATCCTTTTTGCTGTTCCACCCTGGGAGAGAAAATTACCCATTAATACAAATAGAGGTATGGCCATAAGGGCGTATTTGTCAATGGAAGTAAAGAGCTTTTGGGCAATAAGCATTGGTGGATCATAGGTAAAGGCAAGGATACATATAATAGTTGACATACCAAGTGCAACCGCAATGGGGATTCCAATTAAAAGAAAGAAAAACAAAAGTCCAAAAAGTACTGCAGCTTCCATGGATTTTCTCCTTATTCTTCTTTCATTACTTTTTCGTAATCAAACTCATGAACAGGTGTTTTAATTGTTAAAACTAGCTTATATAACACCTGATAAGTAGAAATTATCAGTGAAATGGGTACGCAAAGATAGATAATCCAGAAGGGAATCCTTAAGTCTATATCTATTTGTTTTAAATTGATACTAAATTTAATGAAATCCAGGCCCCACTTTGTAAAACAAGCTAGGAAAATGAATATTATTATAAGGTTGAAACATAGCAGCCACTTTCCAAATTTTGGAGGGATACTCTGGATTAAAAATGTAACTCCAATGTGCATTCCAGTCCTAAACCCATATGCAGCTCCAAATAGGGCAGACCATATAAATAAATAAGAGGTGAGTGCCCCTGCCCATGAAAGGGAAGCACCAAATGCATATCTCAATATCACATTTATAAAGGCTACTATTGTTGCAACAGACATGCATATGGTCATTACTGTGATACTGAATATGGATATAGCGTTGTCTAATTTCTTGAACATGGTTATACTCCTAAAACTTAGCTAGCTTTAATATATCCTCATTTTTCAGTAGAATAATTTTTTAGAAGAAATATGAAAGTGGAATTTTTTGTATTTTTTTGTAAGAAATTTTCTTACATTTATTTTGGGGAAATCTGTTGAAATTTTGGGTAATTATTAGAGGTTATTTTATTGATAGGAGGGGAGATTAGAGAACAATGTGAGTGGACAACTGATCACACACACTGATCACAGATCACTCTTAAATAGAATTTACACAAATAATGCTACAGGCTTGTATTTCCAGATTTTTTTGAGGTCAGCAAAGGAATTATATGAGTTTATGTTGAATTGCGAATCTGGATATATCTGCATTATTTCTCAAGCGTAATTTTTTTAGAATCCTTTGTCTGTATGTATCAATAGTCTTGACACTCAAATTATAGGCCTTTGCAATTTCCTTGTTAGTCTGTCCCTGGGCTATTCTTTTTAAAACCTGGAGTTCTCGGGTGGATAGGATATCTAAGGGTGAAGAGCCTTCTCCTCTTGATATTTTTAATGCTATAATTTCTGCTACATCTTCAGGAAGATATCTCTTCCCTGAATAAATTCGTCTAATAGCTGATACCAGTTCATCTGCAACGCTTTTTTTGGTCAGATATCCCATTGCCCCGGCTTCAATTGTTCTGAAGATGTATTGCTCTTCCTCGTGCATTGTAAGCACGAGCACGTAAATTTGTGGGGCCGTCTGTTTTAAAATATTTATTACCTCCAGTCCATCATATCCAGGCATAGTAATATCCAATATCAAGATATCAGGATGAAGTTTTAGAGCTAAATCTACAGCTTCTTTGCCATCTAGTGCATGGCCTATTACTTCCATGTCTTCACATTCATCTATTATTCTCTTTAGCCCTTCTATTACCAGGAGGTGATCGTCTGCTATAAGTATCTTTATCTTTTTATCCATATGCCTCTAATTATTTTGCAAAGTTATATGGGAAATATTCCAATAACTTTTGTCCCTACGTTGGTTTTAGATTTTATTATTATTCTTCCTCCAACAAGCTCTGCCCTTTCCTGCATTCCCATAAGTCCAAAACTACTTCCATGTTCTCTTTTATGATTTATATCAAAACCAATTCCATCGTCTCCAACTTTTAAGATCACATTCCCGTTCTTGGCCTTTAATAGAACTGAAATTTTGTTTGCCTTTGAGTGTCTCACAGCATTTGTAATGGCTTCTTGTGCTATTCTGTATATGGCAATGGCTCTTGTACTGTCTATTGGAGGTATATGACCTTTTTTGTAGGTATAAATTATATTGGTTCTTTTTTCAAAGTCTGAAATAAGAGATTCCAGGGATTCTCCTAATCCCAGGTGGTCAAGAGAGCCTGGTCTTAATTGAAATGCAAGGCTCCGTATCTCATCTATGGTTTTGTTAATTAGCTCCTGCATACCAACAATTCGTTTTTGATACTTAGGATTGTTACCTATGTTTTTCTTAAGCCAGGATACATCCATGTTTAATACAGTTAATATTTGTCCCAATTCATCATGGAGTTCTTTAGAAATCCTTTCTCTTTCTATTTCCTGATTTTTTATTATGTTTCTGGAAAGTTCTTTTAGTTTTTTTTGGGCCTTTTCAAGTTCAGTTATATCAGTTGAAATTGCACAAATGCCGTCAACCTCATGTTCTTCAGTGAATATGGGGAATCTCATGGTGAGGAAGGAATAAACCTTTCCATCCCTTTCAATAATTTCCTTTGTCTTAATGGGTTTTTTGAATCTTAAGACCTCTTTGTCTTTGCTTTCAAAATCTAAGAACACAGGTATATTGGAAAATTGTGAGCCTGTTTTACCCACTAATTGGGCATTGGACAGATTAAAAAAGTGCTCAAATCCAGGATTTACCAACTTAAATTCCATGTCCTTGTTTTTTAAATAAATCATTGAGGGTGAATATTTTAATATTGATGAAATTTCCTGGGTCCTCTGTTTTACCAATTTTTCTAATTTCTTTGAATATGCACTAAGCTTTTGTTTGGTTTCTTTTAGTTCTTGTTGTTCCTTTAGCCTTTTGGTGACATCAACTGATATTGCCAGGGTTTCAACAACTTCGTTGTATTTATCTTTGATTCCATAACACGACAGCAATATATCCATAATTTCGCCGTTTTTCTTTACAAACTGGTAATGGATATTTTGGGCCTTTCCTGTTTTAAAAAAATTTGGCAAAATTTTTTCTTCTGCCAATTTTCTTGACTCTTCAGTAAAGAAAGAAGTTAGTTTTTTTCCTATTACTTCCTCTCTGGTGTAACCAGTTAAGTCCAGCCAATAGTCACTGACCTTAAGTAGCCTGTAATTCCTGTCAATTGAATGTAACATGGCAGGGGTGTTGTGGTAGATGGATCGATATTTTTCTTCACTCTCTCGTAATTTCTTCTCTACCAGTTCCCTTTCTTTGAGTTCCTTTTGTGCCACATGTGCAAGGATATATACCAGAATTGCAATTATAAAGAGTATAAGAACAATAAAAGGGCCTGCTATTTGTAAAATGGGCCTGTGAACCATATTTAATACTTGTTTTTCCTCTAACAGATATATAAGACTCCAACCAGGGAAGAAGTCTGCAGTCCTTTCAAAAACTAGGTATTTATTGCCTGATTCGTCGTATGCAAAATGTTTGTTAAACTTAAACCCACTGTATAGCCATGGACCATTTCCCATCTGACGGCTCTTTTTGATTTTATATATTGTATTATTGTCAAGATAGTGGGTAGTAAAAAATATCCATTCTTTTTTATTGGATATAAATATGATTCCATTAGGGGTAACAAAGAAAAATATGCCAGGACATTTTGATAAAAACCTTGATTCCAAATAATCAACAGATGTTTTTATTACCACTACTCCAGATGGTTGTTTATTGTGGTTTATATATACAGGCTGTGAAAAATAGATTCCCCTTTTGTGGGACGTGGTCCCAAGGGCAGGGTATGTCGCAGGAATACCTGACATTGCTTTTGTAAAATATGGTCTAAAGGAAAAGTTTTTTCCCACAAAGGAGTTAGGAGAGTTTCTATTACTGGATGCAATGGTATTTCCTTTGGAGTCCATAATATAACAGACAGCTATGTTAAAATTTTCAGCAAATACATCCAAGACTTTATTTGCCATTTTTAAATTGTATCTATCTGGCCTTTTTATGCATTTTTTTATCTCCATTAAATTTGCTAAGACCTGGGCAGCGTGTTTGTATTGTATAAAAAAAAGTGATAGGTCTTTGTTAACGTTATTTATAGTGGTTACACACTGGTCTCTAATTTCCTTTAAAAGGGACGATTTTAACCGTAAGTAATAAAGACCACTTCCAATAATTGACAGAAACAATGAGAGGAATGAAAGAGTTATTATGATTATGCGTAATTTTTGATAATTGTATTTTTCTTTACTGGCAAAAAATTTTTTTAGAACTTTCACTGGTCTAAGCCAAATAGGGATTGAAATAACCAAATTGTATCCATGGGCAATTTTTTTTCAACCTCTTTTTGAAGTTTGTAAGGCCCACGCTAGGGGATAAGTTATCTTGAATTGATAAATAGATATCTGGGTCTATATTTAAATTTCTTAGCTGAATAAAGTCCAGTTTGGTATCTTCTATTAAATCCAAAAGATAGGTTATTTCAGTTTCTGTATCTGTAACTCCAGGGAAATAAAGTAGATTTATTGAGACAAAAAGCCCTATGGATTTGGCAAGTTTGATAGTGGATTTTACATCATGAAACTCATAACCCTTAGGCCTGTAATATTTTTGGTAAAGTATCTTATTTGCACTGTTTAGACTCACTCTGATAGAGGAGAGTCCAGCCTCTTTTAGAGGGGGTATTGAGGCGGTTATAGAACCATTTGTATTTATGTTTACGGTGCCCTGTCCCCCTTTTTTTCTGTATAAGGAGATGGCCTTTTCTATGGTTTTCCACTGGGTTAAAGGTTCTCCTTCGCATCCTTGACCAAAGGAAAAAATTGGTCTTTTTTCTTTTGATGCGTGTTCTTCCATTACTTCACAAATTTCCAATGGAGTGGGGGTAAAGGTTATCCTGTCCTGGGTTGCAGGGATTTTTGACTCCTCTGGTTGCTTGGATATACATCCAATACATCTTGCATTGCATACCATTGAAGTGGGAAGCGGTGCCTCAAATCTGCCAAGGGCAAGATTTCTGGCAGCAGGGCAACAATATGTTAAAGCACATTTAGTTAAGTGGGATATGAGTCGATTGTGAGGATATTTTTTTAGTAGGTTTTGGGCACCTCTTTGTATCTTTTTTTCTGGTATATTTTTAAACACCTGTCTTTTATCGTTATCCACCTTTTTTGCGCACACATAAAATCTTCCATTAAAATATCCAACAGCACCATATGCAAATAAAGGGAGGGGAGATGCGTCTCCCTGTTTTTTATAGGCACATATTCCTGTTAGGGTATAACCAGGACATACAAACGCAGATACTGCAAGTTTGTCTGTTACTACTAACTTGCCTGTTTTTGGATCAAGGCCAAGGGCATATCTTTCTGGCAGGAAAAAGATATTTGATTCAGGAGGTAACTCAGTTAATTCATCTGGCCTTGGGAGGGAATATTCGTCTCCTCTTCTACACACCATCAAAAGGTCAGGATCGTCATATATGTTGCCCTTATAATCTGCATAAAGTAGTCTGGGACGAATTTTTTTATTCATTTGCTGAAAAAAATTTTGGAGGGAAAAGGAAAAATATGAACAAAAGGGAGTCCCTTGACTCCCTTTTGTTGAATTTTTAAATTTCTTGACTTACAAACAAATATTAACGTTTTGAGAATTGGAACTTTTTCCTTGCCTTGGGTTGTCCGTATTTTTTCCTCTCTTTTACTCTGGCATCCCTTGTTAAAAATCCAGCTGTCTTAAGTGGTTTCCTGAGCTCTGGATCATATTCTAACAATGCCCGGCTAATACCATGTCTTATTGCGTCTGCCTGGCCTGAGATTCCTCCACCCTTAACATTTACCTTTATATCAAATTTACCTTCCAAGTTTAACAATTTTAAGGGCTGATTTATAATCATTCTAAGGGTTTCTCTTGGAAAATACTCTTCAACTGGTCTTCCATTGACCTCTATTTTCCCAGTGCCAGGATACAATCTTGTTCTGGCAATTGAGGATTTTCTTTTTCCTGTACCGTAGAAAAAGTCTTGGCTCATATGTCATTCTCCAATTTTATTGGTTTTAGTCCAATACAATGGGGTTTTGTGCAGTGTGGGGATGGTTAGGACCTGCATAAATTTTTAATTTTGTAAGCTGCTTTCTGGCCAACCTATTTTTGGGTAACATGCCCTTTACTGCGTTGTAGATTACTCTTTCAGGCTTTTCTTCAAGCAGCTTTTTAAGGGTAATCTCTTTAATCCCGCCTGGATATCCAGAATGGCGATAATATTTTTTTTGATCCAACTTTCTGCCTGTAACCTTGACCTTATCTGCATTAATGACAATTATAAAGTCTCCATTGTCCACATGGGGGGTATAATCTGGTTTATGTTTTCCCCTCAGCCTCACGGCTATCTTTGTTGCCAGTCTACCCAAAACCTGACCTGAGGCATCAATTACATACCACTTTCTTTGGTCCAGAGCTTTTTCCTTTGGAAGACTATAGGTTTTAAATTGACTCATCTTGGACTCCTCATTTGCTTTTCTATTCTATATTGTGCCGCTCTCGAACAGAAAGAGAACTTATAGCCCTATAAAAATAGGTTGTCAAGGGATATTTAAATTGACTTTTTTATGTGCAATTATTTATCTGTCTAGAAAAATGAAATATAAAAGGGAGATCTTATGGCTACTATAAGAAAGAGTCTTTTACAACTAATTTTTTCTGGTTCTTTTATGCGAAGATGGAACGATAAATTAAGGCCCTTTGAACTATGGGAGGTGGATAAACAGGCCCACAAGATGATAATTGCGTGGGTTCTTTTTTGTTTAAACTCTAGAGATCTGTCCCCGGATGATAGGAGAGAGCTAGCCTTAGAAGTTATCCAGGGTGGGATATTTGAATACCTATATAGACTTATTATTACAGATATAAAACCTCCAATATTTTATAAAATAAAATCTAACCCTGTTCATTACAAACAACTTACAGATTGGGTATTTGAGAATTTAGAACCCAAGCTAAGACCTATTGGCGAAGATTTTTGGAACCAATTCAGATCCTATTTTTTAGAGGAGCAAAATTCCCTTGCTAGGGAAATCCTTCTCAGTGCGCATCTTTGCGCCAGCCAGTGGGAATTTAATCTACTGAAAGGATTAAACAAATGGGATGAAGAAATAGAGGAGATTGATAAGAATTTCGTAAATAATTTAAAAAGATTTGATCATATTAAAGGAGTACCTGAAATAATAGAATCTAACCCTTCGCCCTTAAAAAAATTTATATTCCAATGTGGACAATTGAGGTTTCAAAAGAGATGGTCTCAGACCCCAAGGATTCCTGAGACTTCTGTTTTGGGCCACATGTTTATTGTAGCGTGTTATGCATATTTTTTTACAGTTTCCATGGGAGGCTGCAAATCCATGGCAATCAATAATTTTTTTAGTGGGCTTTTTCATGATCTACCTGAATTACTTACCAGGGACATAATATCTCCTGTAAAGAGATCTGTTAGAAAAATTGGTGATTTTATTAAGGAATACGAAACAACAGAGTTGGAAAGACGAATATTTAAAGTCCTTGAAATAGGTGGTTATAGATTTATTGCTGAGGAGCTCAGATATTTGCTTGGAATAGATGTGGGTTCAGAATTTATATCTGTTATTAGAATAAATAATGAAACAAAGGAAGTTACCTGGGAGATGTTATATGAGAAATATAATTATGACCAATATGAGCCAAAAGATGGTGAAACCTTAAAGGTCTGCGATAATATTGCTGCATTTATAGAGGCATATACAGCCCTTAAAAATGGTATTACATCTGATCATTTGCAGCAAGCAGTGTGGAGGATCAGAAATGACTTTAATCAATATTCCCTAGGTAATAGATTGCATGTTGGAAGCCTATTGGCAGATTTTGATTGATGTTATAATCTGATGGTTATAGTAAGCAGGCCATTTACAAGTTTTGAGTCATATTTTTCAGGTTGTTGAGACAATTGTTGTATTATTTTTTTTATCACATCACTATTTGCTTCTTTATAAGTGCATAATATTTCGTTAAAAGCTGATCCAATGGCTCCTATCCTTCCTGGAAGGCTTATCTCATTTCCAGATAGTCCTTGGGGAAATCCAGAGCCATCTAACCGTTCACAGTGTTCCATGATACATTGTAGAGCGATCTTTTGTCTTACCCCGTGGTTGTTTAAAATCTTTGCTCCAATTAAGGGATACTGCCTATATTGTCTCTCTTCATCTAATGTTAAATTTTTTTTATTGAGGAGGTGGATTGGAAGTTTGGTTTTGCCTATGTAAGTCATAGACAGCCCTATCACAAGGGAATATAAGACTTTATTGTCAATTTCTTCTTCATAACTCCTTAAATAGGCTCCAAGACCAATAATTAGAACATTTGTGGCCTGAATCCATAATTCTTCAGAAGGCCTTACTCGATTTATCAACCTAACTATCTTGTGCGGGTCATTTTTTAGGTATTCAGCAATTACCATAATGTTAGGTAATATGTTGTTCAAGACCACCTTTACAGGTTGTACATAAAAGAGTTTGAGGTTTTCTGGTATTCCCTTCCAGAGTATTTCAGCAACTTCTGATTCACGCAGGTTTGTATCCTGTAATATTAGGTCAAGCTGTTTGCTTATGTGTTCAGAATACACTGGAAAATCAGATCTTGCTACAAAGATGTTTCCCTTCTTGCAAAGATTAAATAGTTCCTCCTGTTTTTCTTTTGAAAGTCTATCTCCTTTTTTTACATATAGCTGAAGGTCGTTAACTTTTTCATTAAAATAATAGAGATTAAGAGGTGGCCTGAATTTGGGAAAACTTTCAAGAATAGGAGTAGATAACTGATAAAACTCTTCAGAAATGGTTTGTTCAGGAGTAATTTTCATGAGAAACAAAATTATATTAAAATTTTGAGAGTTGCAAGTTTTTTATGTTTTTTTTCTTCGAGTGTTGTAAAATATCTTACATGGTTAAAAATTTGGTAAAATCTAGCTGTAGATCAAGCAAGGTTGTTGTTATAATTTTCTATAGAATTTCGAATGTCTTTTAGTGAATTACTGTTTTTTATATCTTTAGCAAAATCTTCTAAACTATTCTGTCTTTCCTCTAAAGGAACATCTTCTAAATTAGAAATATTCTTCCAAGTAGAAGAAAACTCTTTCAAGGTATCTTTTAAATCTTTACTTTCTTTAGCAAGAGAAAATATTTTGTTAATAGATGTAACATAATTAGAAGCAGTACTATATCCAAACTTTTCATATGTAGAAACAGCTTGTCCCATAAAAAGATTGCCAAGTTCTTTATCATTTCCCTGAAGGGAAGAGTAATTTTTAAATAGAGAAGAAAGCGCTTGTTTATCTCCATGCTGTAGCATATCTTTCCATAAAAGAGTAGTAAAAGAGCTGGTTTTAGTATCATAATTTTCTGCCATGTTCTGAATATATTCTCTAAATCCTGAAAGCACTTCCTCTCCTTCACTCTTGCTCAATTCAGCATATATGGAGCTTATCTGTTTGGCCGCCATGGTTATTTCTTGAGGACTCGTTGTAACTGCATCAAACACTGCCTTGTTTATAGGGTCTGTATTTTTTTTGACATTTTCATAGGTTCCAAATAAATTAGTAATAATTGATTCTCCTATTTTTTCAATCATAATCTCTCCCCCTTAAAACTTTTTACTCTTTATCTTTTTCGACCATTATGAAAATAAATTTATGCTTAATGTATAATCTTTTTTTGTTAATAATGCAAGGTGGTTTTAAGTTTTTTTGTTCAATTTTTAAGGTGTGCATGAAATTTTTTGGCAATAACATCTCCGAATTTTGGGTGAGATAATTGATTTGTTTTTTAATATAAGTTAGTTATCTATAAAATTTTATGCTTTTTTATTCCCTGTAAGTGGGAAATTGACCACCAAGGAAAAAATAATAATCACTGGTTGTTAAATGTACTTTACCCTTTACAATTTGTTAGAGGTGGAGTAAATTTTGATGATTATAGTTAGTAAGTTGAGTAAGAACTATTTTGTAATCTTTTAAGGAGGTGTGGTATGAATTCGACTATTTTAATAGTGTGTGGGCTCTTACTTTATATTATTTTGTATCATACTTATGGGCGGTATTTGAGAAAAGAAGTTGTTAGAGAATCAGATGTTGATGTGCCCTCAAAGCGTCTGTATGATGGTGTTGATTTTGTTCCTGCCAACAGGTACGTGCTTTTTGGTCACCATTTTGCTTCAATTGCAGGTGCTGCCCCCATTGTTGGACCAGCTATAGCCCTTGCATGGGGATGGTTACCAGCGCTTTTGTGGGTATGGCTGGGAAATATTTTTATTGGAGCAGTCCATGATTACCTCTCTTTAATGTCATCGGTGCGTTACGACGGACATTCTATTCAGTGGATTGCGGGTAGAGTGATTAAAAAAAGAACAGGTTATGTATTTGCATGGTTTATTTTCTTTGTTTTAATCCTGGTGGTAGCAGCCTTTGGTGCAGTTCTTGGCAAACTCTATGTAAAACAGCCAGCTGTACCAAGTGCCTATATTTTTAAGATTTTTTCTGCGCTCATTCTCGGATACCTTCTCTATAAGGTCAAAATGGATTTTAGGCTCGCCACTGTTATTGGAATTATTCTGCTAATAATATCTATTATTCTGGGAGATAAATTCCCCTTATCAGCTAGTTACACAACCTGGATGGTGGTCTTTTTTGTATATATCATTGTAGCTGCTTCAATTCCTGTGCACGTACTCCTTCAGCCCAGGGATTATTTAAATGCATGGCTCTTGGTAGGGGGACTTTTGGTGGGCGGTATATCATTGTTAGTGGCATTTTCCCCTGTTAAACTTCCTGCTATTACTGTGTATAGTGCCCCTATAATTGCAGGAAAACCAACCCCATTTTGGCCAGTTATACCACTTATTGTTGCCTGCGGGTCCCTTTCTGGTTTCCACGCAATTGTGGCGTCAGGGACCACTTCAAAACAAATTTCATCTGAGAAAGATGGCCTATTTATTGGCTATGGAGGTATGCTTACCGAGGGATTTTTGTCAACTATAGTTGTAGCTGCTATCAGTACTTACGGACTTTCAGTAGTCGCTCCAGAAAAAGCTTCTCTTTTAACTACCAATGCTGCAGATTTTGCTAGAAACTATATTGGGGTGGCAAAATCCGTTGGAGGTCCTATAGGGATTTTCTCAAAATCATATGCAGCAGTAGCCAATTCTGTACTACATTTGCCTAAAAGTTTTCTGGTAATCCTGGCATCTATGTGGGTTGCTTCCTTTGCCATGACTACACTGGACACTACTAATCGTCTTGCCCGTTATACCTTTGCTGAAATTTTTGAACCCATTAAAGAAAAATCGCCAGAATTTTATAATTTCATTACAAATCGCTGGATCGCTTCTACCATTCCCGCAGCTATTGGGATCGGTCTTGCATGGAGTGGGGCATGGACAATGTTGTGGCCTGCATTTGGTGGCGCAAATCAAATGCTTGCATCCATTGCTCTTATGACTGGAGCTGCATGGGTTATAAGGGTTCAAAAGTCAAAGGGAATGAATGTGCTTATTCCTGCCTTATTACTCTGGATTACAGTATCACTTGCCATGGTGTGGTACTTGTTTATAGCCGTGCCCACATTTTATGCCAAAGATCCTGTTAAAGCCATTATTTTAGGAGCAATGGTGGTGATAATGTTGGCGCTAAATCTTCTATTGATATACGACTACTTTAAACCTGAAAAAGATCTTGAAAGAAAGTTGGAACCAGATAAGGTCTAAGATATATGTTAAAGAAAATAAAAGAGAGTTTTCTCTTTTTTTCAAAAGGATTTCGAGATATAAGTACCCGTGCAATTGAGGCTGAACTCAAGGAGCTAGAAAATGTCTTTGCCCTGATATTGATGGGGGCGCTTACCGGCATGCCTGCGCCTCCATCTTATTTGGGAATAAAACTTCTCCCTTTTATGGAACGGGAACTAAAAATTATGATATGCCGGTCAGAGGCCTTAGGTGATATTTTTGCTGATTGGTTTGATATTCTGGATTTTGGATGAGTAAAAGAATGAAAAAACTTTTCTTTTTTTTGGGGAAAGGTGGTGTTGGCAAAACTACCCTAGCGGGAAGCTTTGCTACATATCTTTCAAAAAATTTTAATAAAGTCTTTGTTGCCTCTATTGATCCTGCCCATAATCTTTTTGATTTTTTTGGGATAACTGCGAGATCTGGGCCAGTGGAAATATCAGATAACCTCATTGCAGAGGAAATTGATGTGGATTTGTATCTCAAAAAGTTCCTTAAAGAAGCATCTTTAAAAATGAAAAAAAATTATCATTATCTTCAAATGATAAACCTTGAAAATATGTTTGATGTGTTAAAACATTCGCCTGGCATGGAAGAATATGCTATGCTTTCTGCACTTGAGGAACTAATACGCATCTGGAGCTCGCAGGTGGATTACATTGTAATTGATACTCCACCTACTGGACTTATGTTAAAAATATTCTTTTTACCCAAGACAACGCTCTTATGGATAGATAAATTAAAAAAGCTCAGAAAAAAGATCTTAAATAGGAGATCTCAACTTGTTCATATTAAAGGTAAACAAGAGTTTGGTGAAAATGTTGCCTGTGATGAGGAGGAAGATATAGTTTTTAAGGAGCTTGAGATACAGGAAAAAAGCTCAAAAAAACTATTAGATATATTTTCTAATCATGAGGTTTGTAAAAAAATATTGGTTGTGAATTATGA
>JAMOQN010000061.1 GCA_027063985.1 Desulfohalobiaceae bacterium | reverse complement strand
ATATAGCCTCCTTGCATGGGATTTTAGACTGCAGCTTAAATTAAAAAATGGAAAAATGGAGGTAAAAGCTTATGATCCTAAATTTTCAAATATAGAAAAATTTAAAGGACAGGATTTTTTTAAAGCCGTTAAAGAGATTTTAAAGATTATCTCCATTAAACCATCAGAGCAAAATCTCCCTCCTATCACAAGATCACTTATTGGATATATTGGATACGAGTGTATTGGACTCTTTGAACCAAAACTCCAAAGCCACATGGATATCAATGATGCTGAATCCATTTTTGTCCTTCCTGGAAAACAGATCCTCTACGATCACCTCCATCTCAAATGTTATTACATCTCCATTGATGGAGAAAAATTAACAGAAGCTAAAGATAAGATCAGCCTGAATACAGGACATAAAATAGGCAAAGTTCACTCGTCTTCCAAAGAAGAAGAATTCATCATGGCAGTAAAACAAACAAAGGATCTCATATATCAGGGAGAAGCTATTCAGGTTGTATTGTCAAATAGATTTTCAGCTGATTTTTCAGGAGAACCCTTTAGTGTGTACAGGGGACTTAGGCAGACCAATCCATCTCCATATATGTTTTTTATGAATTTAGAGGACATTACTTTAATTGGCTCCTCTCCTGAACTCATGGTGCGATGTCAAAATGGTATTGCTGAGGTAAGGCCCATTGCTGGAACAAGGAAAAGGGGCAAAACCGAACTTGAGGACAAAAAGCTTGCAATAGACCTTATTAATGACCCAAAGGAGCGGGCTGAGCACGTGATGCTCGTAGACCTTGGAAGAAATGACCTTGGACGTATAGCTACACCTGGTTCTGTTGAGGTAAGCAAATTTATGGAAATAGAAAAATTCTCCCATGTTATGCATTTAACATCCTATGTGGTTGCCAAATTAAAAGAGGGTTTTGATGCTATTGATGTTATTTGTGCAACTTTTCCCGCAGGAACAGTATCTGGCGCACCAAAAATCAGGGCAATGGAAATTATATCTCAAAAGGAAAAGATCCCACGTGGGCCATATGCTGGAGCTGTTGGCTGGTTGGGACTATCCCGGGAGAGACACTTCCTGGATACAGGAATAATTATACGCTCGCTCTGGATAAGAAATTCAAAGGTCTTCTGGCAAGCTGGAGCAGGGATTGTTGCAGATTCAAAACCTGAGAATGAATGGATTGAATGTCACAATAAGGCAAAGGTCATATATCAAGTTCTAACCAATGGTGGAGGTACAGATGTTTTTGCTAATAGATAATTACGACTCTTTTACATATAACTTAGTACAAATTTTTCAAAAATTAAATGTATTTCCCAAGGTATTTAGAAACGACGATGAGAGTATGTTTGAACATCTTAA
The DNA here is from genome assembly GCA_027063985.1 of Desulfohalobiaceae bacterium. Lineage (GTDB taxonomy): Bacteria > Desulfobacterota > Desulfovibrionia > Desulfovibrionales > Desulfothermaceae > Desulfothermus. The sequence continues at coordinate 2,018 of JAMOQN010000061.1, read as the reverse complement.
AGAAAAAAATCTAAAAGGGATTATTTTATCGCCTGGGCCAGGGGGACCCATTTCCAGCGGACTATGTCTTAAACTCTTAGAAAAAATCCCACCCAATATGCCTGTACTAGGAGTATGTCTTGGGCATCAAGTTCTTGGTTATTTTGCTGGCTATCAAATATCTCAGGCTAAAAAAATCATGCATGGCAAGACCTCCTCTATAAAATTTAAAAAAAGCCCATTATTTGAAAACATGGAAAATCCCTTTATTGCTACAAGATATCACTCTTTAGTGATCTCAAAACCAAGGGTTAAAAATCCCATGGACATTGAAATATTAGCAAAAAGTGAAGATGGAGAGATTATGGCAATTGGTTTTAAGGATAGGCCATGGTATGGCGTCCAATTTCATCCAGAATCAATACTCAGTAAATCAGGCCCAAAAATCATAGAAAACTTCATAAAAATTTCAATAAGAGGAGGACAAAATGGAAATTAAACAAGCGCTTTTGGCCTTGGCTAACAAACAGGATGTGGCTGAAGATTTATTAATAAAGTGTTTTGATGACCTATTTCAGGGAAAACTTACTCCATCCCAGGCTGGGGCATTCTTATTTGGCTTAAAAACAAAAGGAGAAACCCCATCTGAGCTTTTTCCCGCAGTTAAAACAGCTTTAAAATATGCAGTAAAAGTAGATGTAACAGATATAGCAGACAAAACAATAGATACATGCGGAACAGGGGGTGATGGAAAGATGAGCTTTAACTGCTCCACTGCAGTTGCCCTATATCTTGCTGATATGGGATACAAGGTTGTAAAACATGGAAATAAGGGAGTATCAAGTAAATGCGGAAGTGCCGAGATCTTAGACGAGTTGGGCATACCTTTTTTAAAAGAACCCGTCGAAATAAAAAATTTTTTAAAAAGTAAAAATTTTGTGTTTTTGTTTGCCCCTTTTTTTCACCCTGCATTTAAACATGTGGCTCCTGTCAGGATGGAGCTTGGAATCCCAACTATCTTTAATGTAATGGGACCTCTGCTAAACCCTGCAAATCCCACACATCAACTCCTGGGAGTTGGGGACAAAAAATATATGGACACCATGGCAAAAGTATTGCAATTAAAAGGCATAAAAAGAGCAGCAATTGTCCATGGAGATGGATTTGATGAAATAACACCTACTGGAGAGACACAAGTTATACTAATTGAGGAAAATGATATAAAAAAATTTACAATTACACCAGAAGAGTTTGAAATTAAAAGATGCAGTGAACAAGATTTAAAGATCAAAGACAAAAATCAATCATTGGAAATAATGAAACTGCTCTTTGAAGGCAAGGCTCCACAACCTATAAAAGATATGGTTGCTTTGAATCTAGGAATGGCCTTGTATTTGTTAAATGAAAATATGCAATTAAAAGATGCAGTAAAATCAGCAAGGCAAAGGGTAGATAAAGGATTAAAAAAACGAAGGAGTCTTTTTTTATAACTCAAAGGAGTATTGGTGTATTGGTATATTAGTATATTGGTGTATTAGTATATTGGTGTATTAGTGTATTGGTGTATTAGTGTATTGGTGTATTGGTGTATTGGTGAAAAACCACTAACCACTACTAAAATGCAGGATTAAAAATATGTTAAATAAGTTTATTCAAGCAAAATATGAGGAAATAAATAATTTGAAAAAAATGGAGGATCAGGGTATATTTCCTGAATCCCATAATAATCAGAAACCCAAATTATCAAAATCACTTAAGCAAAAAAAAGGGATTATAGCGGAATATAAGATTGGATCCCCATCTATGGGGATTATCAATAAAAATTTAGAGGTGTGTGAAGTAGTAATGGGATATGTTGAAAATGGTGCTGTTGGTGTATCTGTTATTACAGAAAAAAAATATTTTTGTGCCAACCTTGATTTATTGAATAAATTGCAACACATAAATGTTCCTATTCTAAGAAAAGACTTTATAATTGACCCTATTCAGGTAAAATATACTGCTACTACACCTGCATCTTCTGTTTTGTTAATTGTCAA
>JAMOQN010000060.1 GCA_027063985.1 Desulfohalobiaceae bacterium | reverse complement strand
AGTCTGGAGAAATTTTGAGGAATATGCAGATCAAAGAGATTGAAAAATGGTCAAATTCATAGCAGATAAAGAAACTTATCTAGATGCTTTTTTGAGGGAGAATACAACAAAAGGGCTTAGGTGGATAAAACAAACTATTAATGAAAAAAGAATATTAGTTAATGGCATTGTTTGTAAAAAAAGAAAGAAGATAGTCCATAGGGGGGATCTCATTGAAATCCTAGAACAAGATGTGTGTTTTGATATAAAACCCATTGTAATTAAAGGAAATAACTTAATTTATGGGACAGTTAAACCCCCCTTTGTACATTCAGCTAAGGGTAAAAATAGCCCAAATATGGAAGATATATTAGAAAAATTTTATAATAAAAAGATTTTCTTGCTAAATAGGCTGGACTTTTTGACCAGTGGTATTTTACTCTTTGGTTTTTCAGAAAAATCTAAAGACCTCTACCTTTCCATGCAAAATATAGGTGCCATAGATAAAAAATATATAGCCATTGTTCATGGAGAAATAAAAGAGGAAGTTATAGTAAAAAATAAAATCAATCAATGTAAAAGAAAAAAGGTTTTAGTATTTGATGAACAAGATAAAGACATTAACAGACATACAATTATTATTCCTAAAAAATTTTTTAAAGAAGAGAATAAAACCCTTGTTGAAGCAATAATTAAAAAGGGTAAGAGACATCAGATAAGAGCGCACTTATCTTATATAGGACATCCAATTGTTGGAGATCCTTTATATGGAAGAGATAAATTTTCTCTACCCAGGATGTATTTACACAATTTTATGGTTAAAGGTATGGACTTTGAGATTAAAATAAAAAGGAATTTTAACCTGGAATAGAGATTTTATGAAAAGATATTTATATAGACCAGATACAAAAGGCTCTATTAGAATCGATAAATTTTTACATGAAAAATTAAGTAATTTTGGTTATTCTAGAGAAGGTGTAAAAGGATTAATAGAAAGAGGACAGGTCTTTTTAAATAAAAGTAAAGTAATAAAGCCTTCTATAAAGGTCTCAGACAAAGATTTAATAGAGGTATTTATATGTGAATCCAATGATATCAAACCAGTGGAGGGAAATTTAAAGGTTGTTTATGAAGATAAGTACCTGGCTGTTATAGACAAACCAAAAGGATTGGTTACTCATCCAGCGCCTTCTTGTAAAGATATAACACTTGTGAATTATCTTATAAATAGATTCCCCCAAATAAAAGATCTAGATAGTGAGAGGCCTGGGATTGTTCACAGGTTGGATAAGGACACAACAGGACTTATGGTGATTGCCCTACAAAAAAAAGTTCAGGATATCCTAAAGAACCTATTTTCAAAAAGAGAAGTGAAAAAAAGCTACCTTGCAATTGTTATAGGGATACTGGAGAAAAAACAAGGTGAGTTGAAATTTTTTATGGACAGGGATCATAGGTCCAAGACAAAGATGAGGGTGTATAAAAATGAGGGACGAGAGTCTATTACAAGATACAAGGTTATTTATGAGTTCAAAGATTATAATTTGAGTTTAATAGAGGCCGAGATATTAACAGGCAGGACACACCAGATAAGGGTGCATTTCTCCCATATTGGCCATCCAGTATTAGGGGATCAATTGTATTCAAAGGGAAAATTAGTTGAAAATAAGATAATAAGCGCCTTGGCAAAGAGACAAATGCTCCATGCATGGAAGATTAGTTTTAAACATCCTATTTCTAAAAAGGAACTTAAGTTTATATCAAAGGTGCCAAAGGATTTTTTCAGACTACTTTTGTATTTATCCAAGAAAAGGCCAATGGTTGTAGGGGTTACAGGTGGAGTTGGTTGTGGAAAATCTATGGTGGCTAAACTTCTGGCAAAGGACAATGTGCCTTATTGGAGTGCTGATAGGGCTGTTGAGTCTTTGTATAAAAGAGGAAATTCTGGCTATGAAATGATTAAAAGGAGTTTTGGGCTTGAGTTTGTGGATGAAGAAAGGGGTGTTGTAAATAAAAAAAAGCTGTTTATGAAAATGAGTCAGGACAAAAATTTTAGACAGGAAGTAGAACACATAATCCATCCCCTGGTGTTTGAGGATATGATGGAGTTTATCTCAAAAAATAAAACAAAGAATATGGTTATATTAGAAGTCCCCCTTTTAGCTGAGGCTGGATGGGACAAAGCACCTAATAGGTCTATATTTGATATAATTGTTGGAGTATTTTGTTCAGACAACATTCGCATAAAAAGACTTGAAAACATCAGGGGATGGAGCAAGATGCAGGTGCTAGAAGTGGATAAGTGGCAGCTCCCCCAAAAGGAGAAATTAAAACATTGTGACATAATTATAGACAATTCTTATCTTTTAGAAAATACAAAGGCGAAGGTTGCTACTTTGCACAAAATACTCAGGAAAATCAGGCTAAAAAGACTTCTAAGAAGAATTGGTGAGCTTGATAAGTCTAATATTTTAGACAAAAATCAGCTCCTTCCTATATAAAATTTTGACAATTTCTAAGTAAGACATTACCTTCCTGAAAATTCAAGAAGGGATTAGCATAAGAAATATTTGGAGGATTGTATGTTACAAATAGAAGACCTACACGTAGAGGTAGGAGGGAACGAGGTTTTAAAAGGGGTTAACCTCTCAATTAACAAAAACGAGACATTTATTCTATTTGGGCCAAATGGGTCAGGAAAGACCACTTTGCTTATGACTATTATGGGTTTTTCCAATTACAAGGTCACAAAGGGCAAGATAATCTTTAGGGGGCATGATATAACCTACATGCCTACCTATGAAAGGGCAAGGCTTGGGATAGGCATGTCCTTTCAGCGTCCCCCCACAATTAATGGATTAAGGACAAAGGACCTTGTAAAGTTGTGCGCACGGGATAAAGACATAGATATTGAGGCCCTTGCAAAGAAAGTAAAGATGGAGGATTTTTTAGACAGGGATATAAACCTTGGTTTTTCAGGGGGAGAGATCAAGCGCTCTGAACTACTCCAATTAATGGCCCAGGAGCCTAAATTGTTGTTATTTGACGAGCCTGAGTCTGGAGTGGATTTAGAGAACATGGCCTTAATAGGTGATATAGTTAAAGAACTCCTTGGGCAAAAATTAACTCCTAAACCTGGTATTTCTATGAAAAAATTAAAGGAAGGAAAAGAAATATCTGGTCTTATAATAACACATACTGGATATATATTGGAATATATAAACGCTGATCGTGGAATGGTTATGTATAATGGGGTGTTGTGCTGTGAAGCAAGGCCAAGGGATATCTTGGAACAGATAAGAAAATATGGATACAAGGAGTGTGTGAAATGCCTGATGTAAAAGGAAAAGAAGATCTAAATCTAGAAGAATTTGTCTTTGATGGGGAAGAGGGTGTAGAAATTGATGACTTAAGACA
>JAMOQN010000059.1 GCA_027063985.1 Desulfohalobiaceae bacterium | reverse complement strand
CCAAAAGGAGTCTGGAATTCTGTTAATGCTTCAGATAGTTCAGCCGCTTTTTTGGGATCCATATTGGTTAAGATTTCACCAGCGATTCGACCTTTCATGCCTGCCATTATTTTGACAGCAAGTTGTTTGTCAAGTGTCTCTAAGACCTTTGCAGCCCTTGCAGGATCCATATTAGAGTACACCTGTACAAGGTGTTTGATCTTTTTGTTTTTTAAAACTTCTGCCCTGTTTATTAGTTGTTCCAGTTTTTTGGCAAGCTGTTTTTGTTCCAACAATTTTTTTTCGATCTTTTTCTCCAGTTTTTTTAGTTCCTGTTCTTTTCTTTTTAATTCCTGTTCTTTTGCCCTTAATTTTTCCCACTGCTTTGCTAAAAGTTTGTCTGAAGGCTTTGGAATATCAGCATTTTTTGGTTCTGCTGCCTGGGCAGATTCAACAGTAAAAACTGGAGTTGGAGCATGCTTTTTTTGTGAAACAGGATGTTGTATGGTCTTTGTTTTTTGTGGTCCTGGAATAATTTTTATGGAAAGATTATATATTAAATAGGATGTTTTCACTAAAGAGGTTATAATAATTAATGTAACAGTACTAATTAAGAGATTTTTCATATCTAAGCGTGGAAATCTCATCGATTTCTTTTTGTTCTCTTTTTTGTTCTTCATAAATAAACCTTTCATGGTCTTTTTGTTTTAATTTTTCCAATTTTTTCCTTTCAATGGTTTTTAAGATAAGATCTTGCCTTAAAATTTCTGCTTTTTGAGAGAGATCTTTTAACTCTTTTTTTAATTGGTCAATAGAGAGTAAAATATTTTTTTCAGATTCTTTGTATAACCAGAGAGAGTTTTCAGACAGATTACCCATTGAAATCATTTTTGAAATTTGTTCAAGTTCTTGCTCATATTGATTTATTTGCTCTTTTTTTTGGGATATTAAAGATAGTATTTTTGCCAGGCGCATTTTTGCCTGTTCTTCAATTTGTTCTCTATAATCAAGTATGCGCTGAAGTCTAAATTGAAATTTAGCCATTTTTTATCCAAGATATTTTCTTGCCAATAGTCTCAACAATGATTACCTTTGCCTTTCAAAAAATAGCCAAGGAAGAGTGTCATGAGAGATAAACGTTCTATATATTTAAATACAATTTCCATACCAGAGGCAATCTTTAATATCAAGAAAGTTATGGATATTCAACTAAAAGAAGAGGTTGTGCCAACTCATATGGCCACTCATAGAATCACATCAAGGCCTGTTTATGCGAAATATTCCTCCCCCACATATCACAGTGCAGCCATGGATGGGATTTGTGTTAGGGCCAAAGATACCTTTGGTGCTAGAGAAGGAAATCCCATAAAACTAAAAAAAGGCAGGGACTTTCAATATGTAAATACAGGATATCCCATTCCCAAAGGCTTTGACGCAGTTATAATGATAGAATATGTCCAAAAAATTGACGATGAATATGTGTCTATTGAAAAGGCTGCTTATCCATATGAACATGTGAGGAAAATTGGTGAAGATATTGTTGCAACTGAGATGATAATCCCCCAAAACCATCAGATTACTCCCTATGATATTGGGGCTCTATTATCTGGTGGAATTTATGAGCTCTTTGTAAAGGAAAAAGTAAAGATATCCATTATACCAACTGGAGATGAGGTATTGGACTTTGAGCTAAAGCCTAAGCCAGGTATAGGACAAGTTATTGAGAGCAATTCAATGATGCTTAAGGCAATGGCAGAAAAATGGGGATGTATTGTGAAGAGAATCCCACCAGTTGAGGACGATTTAGATAAAATATGTGAGGCCCTATGCAGGGAACTGGAATCAGATGCACATATTGTGGTTATAGGGGCAGGGTCATCTGCAGGAGATAAGGATTATTCCAGGCGGGCAATAGAGAGGTTTGGAGAAGTAATTGTACATGGTATATCTGCAATGCCAGGAAAGCCCAGTATCCTTGGCTTTAGCCATAAGTATAAAAAATTAATGGTAGGTGCCCCTGGATATCCTGTAAGTTCTGTTATTTGCTTTGAAAAACTCCTAAAGCCATTGATATATCATATTGTATCCAGACCCATGGAGACCAGGCCCAAAATACAGGTCATGTTAAACAGGAGACTTCCATCAAAATTAGGGCAAACAGAATTTATCAGGGTCGCCATTGCTCGGGTGGGAAAAAGATATGTTGCAAATCCTATGAAAAGGGGAGCAAGTCAGATCACAACCCTAGTTAATGCCCAGGGTATTATTGAGATACCAGAAAATGTAGAAGGGATAAAAGAAGGGTCAATTGTGGACGCTGAACTTTTGGTTGATTTAAATTTAATAGAAAATACCCTTATGTGTGTTGGAAGTCATGACAATATTTTGGATCTCATTAAAAATGAACTCATGAAACGGGATAATCCAATAAGGCTATCTTCGACTCATGTTGGCAGTGTGGGTGGACTGGTGGCTTTAAATAGAGGCTCATGTCACTTTGCTGGATCTCATTTATATGACCCAGAGTCTGGAGACTATAATTTCCCTTTTATAAAAAAATACATACCAGACAAAGAAGTGGCAGTGGTTAATCTGGCAATTAGACATCAGGGATTTATGGTAAAAAAAGGAAATCCCAAAGGGATTTGTGATGTAAAGGATTTAATTAGAAAAGATGTGGTTTTTGTAAATAGACAAAAGGGCTCTGGAACCAGGATATTGTTTGATGATTTACTGAAGAAAAATAATATATCGCCTGAAGATATAAATGGTTATGATAGGGAAGAGTTTACCCATATGGAGATTGGTGTGAATGTGTTATCAGGCACAGCTGACGTAGGAATGGGAATTTATGCTGCTGCCAAGGCATTGGGGCTTGACTTTATAGAAGTTGCTAGGGAAAGATATGACCTGGTTATTTTAAAGGAGTTTTTAGAAGATCCAAAAATAAAAGCACTTTTAGAAATAATTTCCAGTAATTCCTTTAAGGCCAAAATTGAGGCCCTTGGAGGTTATGAGACCACTTTAACAGGTCGTTTTATGGAACCGTGATTGCGTGATTGGTGATTCGTGAATGGGTGGATGGGTGAATGGGTATATGGGTGGATGAGTGGATGGGTTGATGAGTGGATGAGGTACCAATACACCAATAACCGTGATTCGTGATTGGTGATTAGGGAACAGGAAGAGGGAAGAGTAGTGAACTAATATACCAATAACCAATATACCACTACACCAATATACCAATATACCAATAACCGTGAACAGTGATTAGTGATAAAATAAGACGAATCACGATTTACGAATCACGAATTACGAATTACGAAAAAAAAGGGGGTATTGACATGAAGTTTTTTATTGATACGGCAAATATTAAGGAAATTGAAGAAGCAAAAAAAATGGGGCTCATTGACGGAGTCACAACAAATCCATC
>JAMOQN010000058.1 GCA_027063985.1 Desulfohalobiaceae bacterium | reverse complement strand
GCTCCTACAATAGGTGGAACTACTCCATGTTTTCCTAAAATTGTTCCTACTACAAATAGCCCATAAAATACAAAGGTAATAACCAATGAGATTGCAAGATTTACAGGAAGGTTTTCACATCTTCTACCAATGTACACAGATAAAATCCCCAAAATAATCAAAGACAAACTATATGATATTTTAGAGTACCACACTGTAGTTATTGATTCAACATTAGTACCTGTTGTTTTTAATTCTTTAATAAGTCCCCTTAATTTCCATAATGGAATTGATTCAATATCCTTAGATGTTATATTTAATATAATGTCCATGTCTTTGTCATGTATAACAAAAGAATCTCTGTTCTCCACAAAAAATTCATTGGGACGAGATAATAACACCTTTGATAAAACTAATTTATCCTTTAATATTTTTCCCTTTTTTGCTAAAAAAGCAGTTTTTATATTTGAAAAATATGGATCTATTTCATAGATTTCTATGTGGGTACCTTTTCTTTTATTTAAATCTAAAATACCAATATGTCCTATATACTTATCTTTTCTAAACCAAAAATCTTTTATAATCTTATTTTCCCTGATTTTCTTCTTTCCAAGATTATCCCATATTGCATTTGTTTTATTAGCTGCAATTACTCCAACATACTGGGAAAAAAATATATGGATCATAGAAAATAAAAATGAATAAAATAGAACAAATAAAATTATATTCCCAATAAAAACACCTCCCCCTTCTAATGCCTCCCATTCCCTGTTCTTTTTCATCAAAGTAAATTGAATAATCAGTGTTATGAAAAACACCAATGGAAATATCTGGGATATTATTAATGGTATTTTCCACAAAAAATACTTTATAATAATTTCAAAAGGAGCAGATTTATTTAAAAAATTATCCAGTCTATCAAATATATCAACTAGAAGATAAATTGATAAGCAGGATAAAATACATATACCAAGATAAGAAAGGTTATTTTTAATAAGGTATTTGTGTATAACTCTCATCCAAAAAATCAATCCCTAGTTGAAAATTTAACTCTCTCTTTTTCTGCAAAATAAAAAAGCAAAATAGTAAATACAAAAAATAAGATATTTGGCGTCCAGATTCCAACTGAGGGTAATAAAACCCCTCCTTCCACCAGACTCTTACCCAGGGCAAAAAGTGCATAATAAATAAAAAATACAAATACAACAATAATAGTTCCATAAAACTTCTTCATCCCCTCTAAGATCCAACCAAGGGGTATTGCCAAAAAGCCAAGTATAAAGCACGAGACTGGAATTGCTATTCGCTTATGTTTTTCTTCTATAAGTTCAGTGTAATAACTGGATTTACTCTTGGAATATTTTGATATGTTTTTTTGCAACATATGATAAGACATGTATTTTGGCTTATCTGTACGGATCTTAAAGGACTTTAGCACCCTGTTTAAATCCAGCCTGATCTCATATTTCCCAAATGAAATATATGACGCTTGCCTATCAAATGGATTTTCATATATCTTACCATTTAAGATAGAAAAATATAAGACCTTTTTCTTGGGAAGCCACTTTAAAAACCCCTTTGGAGCAACAATTATTACCTTTTTCTCATTATCTAGTCCCTGTTTAATAAATATATTAGTCAACACCTCGCTGTCTTGTGAGACATTTTGCGCATATATAACAAAACCTGGCAGTTTTAAATTAAACATTCCTGGTTTTATAGAGAGCTTTGTCTTTTTCTGGGCAAGGTCTATTAAATAGGAGTTGAATCTATCCATACCCCATGAAATGCCGTAAAAAGAAATATAGAAATTGATTCCTGTAATGAGCAACAGAATAAAAATAGGGCAGGGTAAGATATTGTAGAGGGATACCCCGCCACTTCTAAGTGCAACCAATTCATTCTCTGTGCTCATGCGCTGGAATGTCAAAAATAGGGCAAGCATGCCAGCAACTGGCATGAGCACAAACAAAAAAAATGGGGATAAATACATTATCAAAAAAAATACATCTTTAAATGAGATGTCTAGAGAGATAAGTATCTTCCCTAGCTGAATAAGCCTTCCAATTAAAATAATTGAAATAAATACCGCAAGACACACAAAAAATACCTGTAATATCTCCAAAGACATCTTGCGGTATAGAAGCTTTAACCCCATCACCTATTTATCTTGTTTGTCCTGTTTTAAAAAGACCCTTATTAAGTACTCTTCTTCTTTTGGATTTAGATTAAACCTAAAGGATGCCTCTTTGATCAATTCTTCATCCTTCTTATTACCTTTGTTTTCAGAAATCCAAGTAATTGCATCCCTTAATTTTTTTTCTTCAGGTATAATAGTGGACATATTTTAAACCTCCTTTAAGCAGAAACCAGGGTCTCTACTTGTTTTATGGCACGTAAACAAAAACCTTCATTAAAAAATTTGGCCACGCCTTGTTAGTTATGTTGATAAAAACAATTAATCCATATAATTCAAATTGGCAACCTCTACATAATTATTTCAAAATTTTTTACTGAGTTGCCAAATATTTTTAGCCCAAGCTAATCAACTTAGGGAAAACCAGATAACAGATGAGGAAGGTGCAACCTTAATCCTTGACCTCTCAACACTTTGAGGTTAAATATGTCTTTTGCTTTTTTATGTTATTTATAATCAACAAAAAACAACAGGAGGTATTGTTATGAAAAGGACCTATCAACCAAGTAAAATTAAGATGAAAAGGACCCATGGTTTTTTGGTGCGCTCAAGGACAAAAGGAGGGAGAAGGGTGTTAAAACGCCGCAGGGCCAAGGGTAGAAAGAGACTTACAGTGTAAGTTCTGTTTAATGCTAAAAATCACAAAACCCAAAGAGTATCAAGATTGCTATCTAAAAGGAAAGAAAGTTACCACAGAACACTTCATAGTGTTTGTAAAACAGAGGATCCCAGACCACCTGGGGCCAAAACTTGGGATAACTGTTACTAAAAAAGTGGGGAACGCAGTTTTTAGAAACAGGATTAAAAGGCTTATAAGAGAGGGATTTAGACAATCAAGGTTTGTGAAGAGTGGCGCAGATGTAGACGTTGTTGTAGTGGCAAAAAAGGGGATAAAAAAAGAGGATATAACCTTAAGTTCAGTCATAAAGCAGCTTGATTTCTCATCAACCCTCGTAAATCCATAATCAGAATATATGGCTAAATTTATTAGAAATTTTGTAATATCTGTAATTTTACTCTATCAAAAATTGATTTCTCCATACCTTCCGCCTAGTTGCAGGTATCAACCTACTTGTTCTGAATATCTTATTCAGGCAATTTCAAGGTTTGGCCTGTGTCGTGGCCTTTTGCTTGGCATAATAAGGCTCTGTAGATGCCATCCCCTAGGTGGCAAGGGACTTGATGAAGTACCAGATACCTTTTCCTTAAATCCATTTAAAATGAGGAGTAGTGGAAGTGGACATGAATGAAAACACAAGGCTCATGTTG
>JAMOQN010000057.1 GCA_027063985.1 Desulfohalobiaceae bacterium | reverse complement strand
TAAACTTAAGGCAGATTAAAAAAATACCTACCTTAAAGGGAAAAAGTGTAATTTTATATTTTTCAGAGCCATCCACCAGGACCAAAACATCTTTTGATATAGCAGCAAAAAGACTTTCTGCAGATGTGTTTTCCCTGCAGACCAAGGGATCAAGTGAAGAAAAGGGAGAAAGTCTAAAGGACACAGTACTTACCCTTCAAGCAATGCATCCAGACCTCATAGTTATAAGACACAAACAAAGTGGTGCTGCAAAATTTGTTTCAGAAAAAGTGGATTGTTCTGTAGTGAATGCTGGAGATGGCACCCATGCTCACCCAACACAGGCATTGTTAGATGGTTACACCTTGTATAAGGAGTGGAAAAATTTTAAAGACAAAACTGTCCTCATACTAGGAGACATAGCCCACAGCAGAGTGGCAAGATCAGATATTAAACTATACCATAAACTTGGCATAAAAGTAAGGGTTTGTGGTCCAAAGACCCTGATGCCAAAAAACATTTCCAACTGGGGTGTAGAGGTCTTCTACGACCTAAATGAAGCCATAAAAGGGATAGATGCAGTAGAATGTCTAAGGCTACAACTTGAAAGACAAGAGGCAGGACTTCTCCCATCTTTGAGGGAATATTCAATACATTATGGACTTTCAAAACAACACCTTAAGTTGGCAAAAGACAATGTAAAAGTCATGCATCCTGGTCCTATGAACAGGGGTATTGAGATATCTTCAGATATTGCTGATTCAAAAAATAGTCTTATTTTAGATCAGGTATCTGCTGGAGTTGCTATAAGGATGGCCTTACTATATCTGTTTCTAACTTAAAAAATAATAGGGCACTATTATGAAACATAGAGAATTTATAATTACAGGTACTAAGATAAACAATGAAGAAAAAAATATATACATTAAAAACGGAAAGCTCGTTGACATCCTGCCTAAAAACCAACTTCCTGATTCTGTTTTAAAAATAGAAAAAAAAGGAATAGTCTTACCAGCTTTAATTGATATTCACACACATTTAAGAGATCCAGGACAGGAGTACAAAGAGGACATAATTTCTGGTCTTAAGGCAGCTGCAGCTGGTGGGTTTTCCCATGTATTTACAATGGCAAATACCGACCCTGTAAACGACACAGCTTCTGTAACCAGATATATTATAGAAAAAGCAAAAAAACATTTCCCCTATGGTCCGCACATCTATCCCATAGCTGCGCTTACCAAGGGACTTAAGGGCAAAGAACTGGCTCCCTTACAGGAACTTAAAGAGGCTGGATGTATTGCTGCATCTAACGATGGTATCCCTGTTAAAAATAATGAACTCTTTAGACGAGCAGTAGAATATGCTTCAAACGCCAATCTATTGGTTCTTGACCACTGCGAAGACCCAGACCTTGCTAAAGATACGTGCATAAATGAAGGGGAAATTGGGGATAGATTAGGGCTAAAAGGACAACCTACAGTTGCTGAAGCCATTCAAGTGGCAAGGGATATACTTCTATCAAGTTATTTAGATATACCAATCCACCTATGCCATATAAGTTGTGAACAGTCTGTAGAACTCATATATTGGGCAAAACAAAAAGGAATCAAGATTACAGCAGAAACATGTCCACATTATCTTGTATGGGATGAATCAATATTAGAAGATTATAATACCAATGCCAAGGTAAATCCTCCACTCAGGACAAAGAATGATGTAGAGGCTATAAGACAGGCAGTTAGAGAAAAAATAATTGACGTGATTGCCACAGACCATGCCCCCCACGCACAATTTGAAAAAGAAGTCCCTTTTGCCCTGGCACCAAATGGGATTAGTGGGCTGGATACTGCCCTCTGTCTATTATTTGAACTTGTATCAACCAATGTATTATCCATTGAAGACATTATAAGGTGCATGCACAAAAGACCAATTGAGATCTTCTCCCTAGATATTCACGGGATTGAAAAGGACTATCCTGCAAATTTTATCATATTTGATACTCACCTTCAGTGGATAGTTGATGATACTACAATGATTTCAAAGGGTAAGAATACCCCTTGTTTTGGACAAAAACTAAAAGGAAAGGTTACAGCAAACTTTTGCAAGGGCAATCTTATTTATGAATTTAAAGACATGAGGCCAATTTTTTATGACTAAGATATTAATTGTAGATGATGACCCAAGCATCTTAGATGTTTTAGAAATTGCCCTGGAAAATCAAGGATATAAGACTTTTACTGCCAAAACAATCAAACAAGCAAAAGAGATTTTGTTTTCCAACATATTGGATTTGGTTATTTTAGATATTAAGCTTGGCAATGAAAATGGATTGGATCTATTAAAGTTTATCTCAAAAGAATTTCCCCTTGTACCAGTTTTAATGATAACTGCATTTGCAGACCCAAAAACTGCAGTGCAGGCCATGAAATTCGGTGCAAAGGACTATATTCCCAAGCCCTTTGACATTGAAGAATTCCTTCTGGTTGTAAAAAAGACAATTGAAAAATCCAGGCTAGAAGAAGAAAATCTTTGGCTAAAAGATCAACTCCAGAAAAAATATGGAAAGATTATTGGCAATAGTCCCAAGATGCAGGAGATCTTTAATTTAATAAATAAAATTGCTCCCACAAATATAAATGTCTTGATCACCGGGGAATCAGGCACTGGCAAGGAATTAATTGCACGGGCAATCCATGAAAATAGTTATAGAAAAGAATATCCCTTTGTTGCAATAAACTGTGGAGGTGTCCCTGATGAGCTGGTAGAAAGTGAGTTGTTTGGATATAGAAAAGGGGCATTTACTGGTGCCGTGCAATCCAAAAAAGGTCTATTACAAAAGGCAGACAAAGGCACTTTTTTACTAGATGAAGTTGGGGAAATATCACATAATATACAAATTAAGCTCCTGAGATGTATTCAAGAGGGCACGTTTATCCCTCTGGGAGGGCTGGATGAAATCAAAGTAGATGTGAGATTTATAGGAGCCACCAACAAAGACATAGAACAAGAGGTTGCCAAGGGAACTTTTAGGGAAGACCTTTTTTACAGATTAAGTGGAATGATACTACGTGTGCCACCCTTAAGAGAAAGGGATCAAGACATACTCCTTTTAGCTGAATATTTTTTAAAAAAATTTTCTAAAGAGCAAAATAAACCCATCAAGGGTTTTTCAAAAGAGGCTCAAAAAAAACTTATGTCGTATAATTATCCTGGGAATGTAAGGGAACTAGAAAATTTAATTGAAAGGGCAGTTGCCCTTGAAACTGGCAAATATATAACACCATCATCTATAATAATATACGAAAAATCAGTAAGTTCTAAAGAACAAGACATAAATAGAATTTTTAGAGGCGAAATAACCTTAGATGAATTTTTAGAAGAAATTGACAAAAAAATAATCCTTCAGACCCTGCAAAAGACCCATGGAAATAAAAAAGAGACCGCCAAAATCCTTGGATTAAATCCACGACAGCTCAGATACAGGCTGGAAAAATATAAGATTCA
>JAMOQN010000056.1 GCA_027063985.1 Desulfohalobiaceae bacterium | reverse complement strand
TCCAAAAGTATATTTAATGCAATACCATGAAAAGCAATGCCCTTTTTTATAGCTATCCCAATGGAACCAACTTTTCTATTATTGTACCAAACACCTCTATTTTTTTCATTTCGTGTTAAAGATACATTAAAGTAATTTGCCGTTTGTATCATTATATCTTCTAACAAATACACGAATTCCTTTACTGCGATCCTTGGAAATTTCAGATTAAATATTGGATAAACAATTAGCTGTCCAGGACCATGATATGTAATATCTCCTCCCCGTTCTATGTGGTATAATCCTATATTCTGATCCTGCAAAAACTTATCATGCACAAGTAGATTTTCTCTATTTCCATTTTTCCCTATGGTAAATACTGGTTTATGCTCAAGTATTAGTAGTACATCTTCTTTTAAAGACCCACTAATTTTTTTTGATACTACATCCCTCTGTATATCTAAAATATATCCATATTCTACAGGTTCTTTAAAAAGATAAATTATACATTCTCTCTTTTTTTGTTTCATAGTATATTAATAACCTTTTAAAATGGGCTTTCTTGCTGCCAAAACTTCATCTAGCCTCTTTACCTTTGTATTTTGTGGCGCATTTTTTAGAAGTTCTGGATCTTTTTCTGCTTCTTTCACAATTTCTTTTATTGCCCATATAAATCTATCCAGGTTTTCTTTAGACTCTGTCTCAGTGGGCTCTATCATTATTGCGCCATGTACAACCAATGGGAAATAGATAGTTGGAGGATGAAATCCATAATCAATGAGCCTCTTTGCAAGATCAAGGGTAGTTACTTTGTATTGTGCTAGATTTTTGTCTGTAAATACACACTCATGCATACATGGTCTATCATAAGGCAAATAAAGAGTATCTTTTAGGTTTTCTTTTATGTAATTTGCATTTAATACAGCAAGCTCACTAGCTCTTTTAAGCATATTTCCCATTGATAAGATATAACAATAGGCCTTCACCATAACAGAGAAATTTCCAAAAAAGGAATGGACCCTTCCAATACTATTTGGATGGTCATAAGACAGATAGTATTTTCCGTCTTTTTCTAAAATTCTAGGAACTGGCAAAAATTCAACCAGGTCTTGTCTTACGCATACAGGGCCAGAACCAGGTCCTCCACCTCCATGGGGAGCAGAAAAGGTCTTATGCAGGTTCAAATGTAGCACATCAATTCCAGCTTTTTTTAGGTCCACAATACCCATAATTGCATTTAAGTTTGCCCCATCACAATAGACTAGCCCACCCCTTTTATGTACAATATCTGCTATTTCCCTTATGTTTTCTTCAAAAAGACCTAAGGTATTTGGGTTAGTGACCATAATTCCAGCAGTATCTTCATCCATATATTTGTCAATCTCTTCAACTGATAGGATTCCCTTTTCATTTGACTTGATCTTTACTGGCTCATAACCGCAGATTGCTGAAGAGGCTGGATTTGTTCCGTGGGCAGTATCTGGGATGAGCATCTTTTTTTTGGGCTTACCATTCTTTTTGTGGTATGCATAGATTATTCTAATACCTGTATATTCCCCATGGGCACCAGCTGCAGGCTGCAAGGTAACTCCATCTAATCCAGTAATTTCTTTAAGCAACTGTTCTAAATTATACATGAGTTTTAATGGACCTTGCACCATATCTTCAGGAAAAAGCGGATGGACCTTGGAAAATTCATCCATTGATGCAATTTGTTCATTGATCTTAGGGTTGTATTTCATTGTGCAGGATCCAAGGGGATATGTGCCTGTGTCCACACCAAAATTCCAGGAAGATAGTCGCGTATAGTGTCTTGCCACCTCTACTTCGCTTAAATTTGGTAGATTCAGCTCATCCCTGACAATCTCCTTTGGTAAATCATCTTTTTGTTCAACATCTAGAGGTGGAAGGGAATAACCTATTTTTCCTTTTTTCCCTGTCTCCCATAAAAGGCCTTCCTCCATTATAAGCCCAGTTGTGCCCTGGGCCTTAAATTCCTTTAACATGATGAAACCTCCCTGATTAAGGTATCCAGATCTTGTTTTTTCTTGGTCTCTGTTACAGTTATTAAGTATGGATCATTTAATTCAGGATAAAATTTTTTTATGCTCAAACCCAAGATTATGTCTTTTTGTTTTAGTTTGTTAAATATCTCATCTCCCTTTCCTTTGAAATCCACCACAAATTCATTAAATGTAGTTGAGTTAAATACTGGACTAAATCCTGCCCCACTCAGGCCCTTTTTTAGATATTCTGTCTTGTGGTAACATTGTGAGGCCACTTCCTTTATTCCAGCTTCACCCATAACTGCGAGATACATTGCAGCAGCAAGGGCACATAGTCCTTGATTTGAACATATATTAGAAGTTGCCTTCTCACGCCTTATGTGCTGTTCTCTAGTAGATAAGGTCAAAACAAAACCCCTTTTTCCATCCCTATCTTTTGTCATGCCAACAAGCCTGCCTGGCAAATTTCGCACATATTTCATTTTAGATGTGAATATTCCAAGAGATGGGCCACCAAATGCTTGAGATAGGCCAAGGGATTGTCCCTCACCACAACAAATATCTGCACCAAATTCTCCAGGGGGTCTAAATAACCCATAGCAAAGAGGCTCAGTAAAAGAGCAGATAAATAGGGCATCTAGCTCCTTTGCCCTTTTTGAGATGAGTTTTAAGTCTTCAATGCACCCAAAGAAATTTGGGGATTGAACTGCTATTGCACATAGGTTTTCAACATTATCTAGTTTTGAGAGATCTGTTTTTCCGTCCTTGTTAAAGCCAAGTTCTATGACTTCCAAATCCCTTGTCTCAAAATAGGTCTTTAATACATCCCTATAATTGGGATGGATTGTCTTTGATATGGCTACTACATTTTTGTTTCTTTTTATTCTAATGGCCATAAATATGGCTTCAGCTAGGGCAGTTGCTCCATCATACATTGAGGCATTGGATACTTCCATTGACAACAGATTGCATATTAGTGTCTGGTATTCAAATATTGCCTGAAGGGTGCCCTGACTTATCTCAGGCTGATACGGGGTGTAAGCTGTAAAAAATTCTGACCGTTGAAGGAGAAAAGGTATTATAGATGGAATATAGTGCTCATAGTTGCCAGCACCAATAAATGATTTTACCTGCTTTGTGGTCTTTGTATCTTTTACAAGCTCTTCAATATGTGAGAAAAGCTCAAGCTCACTAAGAGGCCCAGGTAGGCTTAACTCTTTGTCCCTTTTGCAATTTTCTGGGATGGTGGCAAAAAGGTCCTTAATATCCTTTGCAGAGCAAAGGCTTAACATTTCTTTTATCTCTTCCTGGGTATGTGGTAAATACCTCATTTTTCTTCTTCTCCTTTTAAAAGTTCAAGATATTCTTTGTTGTCCATAAGTTCATCTAGCTCTGATACATTCTTTGGCTCTACAAGTACAAACCATCCTTTTTCATAGGGAGAGGAGTTCACCAATTCTGGATTTTCCGAAAGGTCGTTATTTACCTCAACTATTTTTCCAGATACTGGCATATACACCTCAGATACAGCCTTAACAGATTCAACAGTGGC
>JAMOQN010000055.1 GCA_027063985.1 Desulfohalobiaceae bacterium | reverse complement strand
GGCATTACATCCACAATGCGTGTTATGCGAATATCATGAAAATGCAAAGCAGCAAACCTATCAGCACGACCTGTTTTATGTGCCAACATTGAAGGAATCAAAGAGGATGTATTAGTGGTGAATATGGCTTCATCCTTACAGAGCTCATTAAACTGAGCAAATACCTTGGACTTGAGATCTGGATCCTCTGGAACAGATTCACTCAAAAAATCGGCATTATATGCGGCTTCTTCTGGGTCAGTAGTAAATTTGATCCTATCCAAGGCCTGTTCTATTTGTTTATTGGTCCACTTTCTATCTTGGATAAGCTTCTGCCCTAAATCTTTTATCCTTCTTCGGGCATTATTCAAGATATCTTTTTGTATGTCATAAAGACAAACATCAAAACCATATAGCGAAACCTGTAAGGCAATTTGTTGCCCCATTGTGCCTGCTCCAACCACCAGAACTTTTCTTATATCTTCTAACTTCATTTATTTTTTCTCCTGCGTTTTAATAAAAAATAGCAAATAAAATGCCATTTATAACTACTTATATTAATTCATAATATTTGTTTTTATTGTAGAAATTGTGGTTACATATCCAACCATAACAGTTAAAGAACTAGATGTTATTGACTAGATAACATATTGTAGTTAGTAGAAAATGAAAAATTGCCTTATAATGCTCCACTGGTTATTTTTAAAACCATTACTCTATTACTGGCGGGTTTAATTTATCTTACGCCCAAATTTGTCATTAAGTTTTGATTAAGATTTTTATCCATATCTTTTAACCTTTTCAAGGTACAATTTATTATGTCTTGAATCAAATCTGTTGATGGTCTATATTGTTACCCCAATTAATAGTACATAAATACTTACCTTTGTGAGGTAATTATGTTTAAAAACAAGAGTTTTTTTAATTATTTAAAATGGTTATCTTTTTTGTCTCCAATAATCATTGGCATTGTTATCATAACTGAAATATTAATAAGTTATCATTTTAGTTTAGAATCTTTGTATAAGGAATGGGAAAAATCCATTGTGTCCCAGCAAAAATTTATAATCAAAAGGGAGGTGGACAGTATAGTTGATATGATTGATGCCGAAAGGAAGTGGGCACATAAAAAGACCAAAGAAAAACTAAGAGAACAAACTAATGAAATTTATTTAATGATAAAAAAAATGTATGAAAAAAACAAAACCAAAATGAGCAGAGATGAAATTTTAAAACTTGTTGTAAATAATTTAAAGAATCAAATTAAAAATAAAGAATATGCATCTATCTGCCTTATAAATCTTAAAGGAAAAAGGATATTTTGCAACACCAAATCAAATGGTGAAATTAATAACTTATCCCATTTAATAACATCCATTAAAACCAAGGGACAAAAAGTTTTTGTCCAACAAGGAAATAGGATCGTCTATCTTGATTTGTTTAAACCCTTAGACTTAGTGATTGCAACATCAGTTGGACTAATTGAGTTGGATAGGGATTTACAAAGAGAAATATTGAGAAAATTATTATATTTTAAATTTGGTAAAGATGGATATATTTTTGTGCTGGATTCTGAGGGACAAATTTTATCCCATCAAAATAAAAATATTATTGGAAAGTATTTGGGAGACCTAAAACAAGGAGATGGAGAGAAACTTTTAAGTAAATTTACTAAGATTATAAAGGGAAATGGGGGCGGTTACATAAGATATGTCTGGGATAAGCCAACTACTGGAAAACCAACTGAGAAGATTTCCTATGTGGTAGGATATAAGCCGTGGAATTGGATAATTGGAAGAGGCACTTATTTAGACGATATTGCAGGCGTGTTTAAACTCTTTAAAAATAAAGTAAATTCAATAACTAAAAAAAATTTAATTTTGAGTCTGTTATGTCTAATAATTATTTTGGTCATATTTTGGTTTATTTTTAGATCCCTTGTATTCTCCAGTGCCAAGGATTTGGAAAAATTGATCTCTTTCTTTAAGAAGGCTGAAACAGAGGACCTCTTTGTAGAAGTGGATAGGTTAAACTTTTCAGAGTTCAAGGATTTGGGAACACACGTAAATCGCATGCTTGATAAAAAGTTGCAAATTCAAAAAAGATTGCTTGAGGAAAAGGAACTGTTAAATATTAGTGAACAAAGATATAAATCCCTAATAAACGATGTCATGGATAGCTCCAATGTTGGTCTATTTATACTGGATAAAGATTTTCATATAGTCTGGGTAAACAAAGCTCTAGAAAAACTATTTTCTATAAAGAGAGAAGATGTAATAGGAAGAGATAAAATACAACTCATAAAAGAAAAAATTGCCAATTTTTTTGAAAATCCAAATGAATTCAAAAATAGGGTAATTGCGTGTTATAAAAACAACACTTATGTTGAAAATTTTGTATGCCACATGCTCCCAGGAAATGGGAGAAAAGAAAGATGGCTCGAGCATTGGAGTTGTCCTATAAAAAGTGGTCTATATAAAGGAGGAAGAGTTGAACACTATACTGACATTACTGAGAAAATAAAGGCCTATACTGCCCTGCAGGAGTCAGAAGGCAGACTGAGGTCTTTGTTTAATGCCATGACCGATATGATCTTTGAAATAGATAGAGAGGGCAGATATCTTTTTGTCATGATTCCAGATAAGGAAGATATTCTTGGAGATTCTCCAGAAGAAATGGTGGGAAGGAGTATTTTTGATTATTTACCCAAGGATGTGGCAGAAGAGAGGATGAAAGCCATTGCGAGATCATTAGATGACAAAAAAGTAGTTACACTTGAATATTGTCTTACAATAAAAGGAAAAGAAAAATGGTTTGAGGCCAGGATATCCCCCAAGTCAGAGGATTCTGTTTTAATAGTGTCCAGAAATATAACAGAAAAAAAGAAAATGGAATTAGAGCTATTAGAGAGAGAGGAAAATCTAAAAATCACCTTAAATTCCATTGCAGAAGGAGTAATTGTAACTGATACTCAAGGTAAAATTTTAAGGGTAAATCCCAGTGCAACAAAATTTTTGAATATGAGTAAAGATGATCTTGTAGGGGAAAACATTAATGAATTAATAAGTTGCAGAGACTATGATTCAAAGAAGGATTTAATATGTCCTGTTTTAAGGGTGTTAGAGGAACAAAGAGGAATTTCGTATGAAGAAACAGTTGAGATTGTGACCAAGTCTAATACATCTATCCCTGTTGACATTACAGCTTCACCAATAAAACCATCATCAAATCCGCAAGACATAAAAGGTGTTGTGATTGTTTTTAATGATATTTCAGAGAAAATAAAAAGAGAAGAATACAAATTAAATCTTGAAAAGATGAGGTCCATAAGTGTTCTGGCAGGCGGAATTGCTCATGATTTTAATAATATGCTTATGGGAATTTTTGGAAACATCGAACTTGCTAAAATGAAACTTGCAAAAGATTCTCCTGCATATGAAAGGCTTGAGGCTTCTAGTGCAATGCTGGAAAAGGCCAGGGGCCTTACTTCTCAATTACTTACCTTTGCAAAGGGAGGAGATCCTGTTTTTGAGCCTATGGATCTTGAGAGCACCATAAAAGAAACAATTAAATTTCACTTATCAGGAAGCAATGTGAAACCTATGCTGGATATAGACCCTGATCTTTGGATGTTAAAAGGAGATAAAAGTCAAATAGTTCAAGTTATTTCAAACATTGTTATAAATGCCAAAGAGGCCATGCCAAATGGAGGGAAATTATATGTGGAAGTAAGAAATATATTGGATAAATCTCATAAATATTATTCTCATATCAAAATAACAATTAGAGATGAAGGTGTTGGAATTCCAGAAAAATATTTAAATAGAATTTTTGAGCCTTATTTCACAACTAAACAAATGGGCAGTGGCCTGGGTCTCGCAATAGTGTACAGTATAATAAAAAAACATAAAGGCCATATTGAGGTTTATTCAACTCCAGGAGAAGGTACTACATTTATTATATATCTACCGGCAATTATGGCTTCAAAAAAACTATATGAAGATAAAGAGAGCCTAACTGAAATTACAGAAAAAATAAAGGGAAAGGTCCTAGTAATGGATGATGAAGACATGATAGCTGAATTGTGTAAGATAGTCTTAGAAGATATGGGACTATTAGTAGATATTTGTAGAAGTGGAGAAGAAGTTATATCCCAATATGAAAACGCAATTAATAAAGGTGAAAAATATGACCTTGTAATAATGGATTTGACTATTCCTGGAGGAATGGGTGGAAAAGAAGCAATAAATAAAATTCTTGAAATAGATCCCCATGTAAAGGCCATTGTTTCAAGTGGATATTCAAATGATCCTGTTATGAATAACTTCTCCAAATATGGATTTTCAGGAAGATTGGTTAAGCCATTTAAATTAGATGACTTAAAAAAAGAGGTGTTAAATATTTTGTCATCCTAATCCTCGATTTTTAATAATCATATCAAGGTTTTCTTCTGCATCAGAGGGCCTTAAATATAAGGGATTTGGGATCTTAGTTGAATACTCTATTTTTTCTGCATATCTTGCTAAAGAGTTTATAGATGGCCTATCATAAATAGGATCTAAGATTGTTATATCCATATCTTTAAATAGATCTGGATATCTCCTTACTCCACTACCAAGGACTTGCGCCTTTTTATAGGAATTTATTATGTCCCTAGTTTGAGATGCATTTATAACACTTAAGTCTGTTATTGGGATAATTGGATCTGGACCTGAAAATCCCTGAACATAAAAAAGGTCTATTTTGGCATATTGAACCACAAAAATAGTACCTTTTAAAAAAGAAAAGGAATTATAGGCAAGGAGATCTATGTAATTTATTGCACCAATTGGAATATTTTTGGTAATGGATATTGCAGAGAGAATGGATAAAGAGATTCTAAGCCCTGTAAATGACCCAGGACCTACAACACACGCTATTTTTTCAATAGATTCTATAGAACTGTCTGCTAATTCCAAGCACTGTTTAATCATTTTAGGAATTAGCACAATGCCCTTTTTTTTGGACTTAGTCTCTACTGCAGAATAAAGATTTCCATTTCTTGTAAGTGCTACTTGAATTATGTCTTCTGCAGAATTTACACACAAGGTAAGTGTTTTTTCCATTATTTTATATTTGGCCCCATAAGTCTATTTATGTCATTATATACAGCCAGCATCATCAATCCAATAAGTATCCCAAGACCAATTTTCATAGCTGTCTTTTTTATCTCAGGGCTCAAAGGTCTTCTTGTAATAATTTCAAGGGAATAAAACAACAGATGACCTCCATCAAGCACTGGAATTGGAAGGAGATTTAATAGTCCTAGATTTATGCTGATTAAGGCAGTTAAGGCGAGAAGGTCGAAAAATCCAGCCTTGGCCTGAGAAGAAACCAGCTGGGCAATCATAATTGGTCCGCCAATATCTTCAATTGGAACCACGCGCTCAATTAGCTTAACTATCCCTTCAAAAGTAAGTTTGGTAACCACCCATGTCTGTTTAAAAGAAAGTAGTATAGCATCTTTGGCACTCAAGTTGATATGTACCCATTTATTGGCTGCTATTATTCCAACTCTGTTAACCTTTATCTCCTCTCCAAATATGTTTTTGGTCTTTTCTACCCTTGGTGTTATTTTTACCAACAGGATTTTATCTCCTCTTTTTATCTTAAATTTTAAAGGAAATTTTTTTTCATTTGACACAATATCCACTATATCATGCCAGTAAGTTATAGGTCTGCCATTTATTTCAATAATTTTATCACCTTTTTTAAGACCAACAACTTGGGCAGGGGAGCCATCCACTACACCGCCAATTTCATTGGTAAGCATTTGTTGACCAACATTAAAAAATACCAGAAAATACAGAATCCAGGCGAGCAATAGATTAAAAATAGGGCCAGCTGCTACAACCAACATCCTGTGTAATGGTGGCCTCTTTGAGAAGTCTTCTGCTTCTGAAAATCTGGGATCAAAATCATTTTCTTCTTCTCCAAAGAGCTTAACATACCCTCCAAGGGGGAATGCTGAAATTTGCATATCTGTTCTATTAACTCTAAACCCAAAAATTTTTGGCCCAAACCCCAGGGAAAAGGTTTTAACTCCTATCTTTAAAACTTTTGCCACTAAAAAATGTCCCAATTCATGGAAAAAAATCAAAAGTCCCAGAACAAATACAATTGCCAAAACACTGGTCATTTTATCTAAAGCCCCTTGATTAATTTTTCTGCTAACTCTCTTGTATATGCATCAATCTCTAAAATATCTTCTAATGATGATACTGTACTTGATTTATGTCTATCTAGAACCATTTTATTTAATTTCACTATATCCAGAAATTTAATTTTTCCTGACAAAAAAGCCTCAACTGCAACTTCATTTGCAGCGTTTAAGGCAATTACATAACTTTGTCCAGCTTCTAAGGCCATTTGTGCTAATTTTAGCATAGGGAACAACTTGGTATCAGGTTTAAAAAAACTAAGTGTGCCAATATCAAATAGGTCCAATTTCTCCCAATCAAAATCAATGCGTTTAGGATAACTAAGACAGTATGCAATAGGGAGTTTCATATCAGGTAGGCCCATCTGCGCAATAATTGATCCGTCACAAAATTCCACCATTGAATGAATTATGCTTTCCCTGTGAATGGCCACCTGGATTTTGTCTAAATCTAGTCCAAACAAATAATATGCCTCTATTACTTCAAGTCCTTTGTTCATAAGGGTTGCAGAGTCAATGGTTATTTTTGGACCCATTGACCAATTTGGATGGTTTAAGGCCATATCTTTTGTGACATTCTTTAAAAACTCTTTGTCTTTACCAAAAAAAGGCCCACCTGATGCAGTTAAAATTATTTTTTTAACTTCACCTATATCCTTGCCTGCAATGACCTGGAAAATTGCATTGTGTTCTGAATCTATTGGCAGAATGGCAGCACCAGTTTTTTTACACAATTTTTTTATAATAGACCCTGCCAGCACCAAAGATTCTTTGTTTGCCAGGGCTACTACCTTTCCCTTTTCAATGGCCTTAACTATTGGCCTGAGCCCTGCTGCACCACTTATAGCCAGAACTATAATGTGGGCTTCTTCTAGCGTTGCTAACGTGTTATATCCTTCTATTCCAGTGAGTATTTGGGGTCTGTAGTCTTTAGGTAGGAATTCTTTTAACGGCTCTATTAAATCTTCGTATTTTACGCAAAGATATTTAGGCCTAAATTTTACAGCCTGCTCTGCGAGCTTATAAATATTTTCTCCTGCACCAAGGGCAACAACAGAAAAAATATCCCTTTTTCTCTCAATTACCTCTAAGGTGCTAATGCCAATGGATCCAGTGGAACCCAGTACTGAAATTTTTCTCTTTTTTGGTAAATTATATACTTTGTCTAAAGATGATATGTATTCCATTTTTTTATACCAATGTTGGGTTTTTAGGGTTTATTGGGTTTAAGGGTTCTTGAGTTTCTTGAGTTTCTTGGGTTTGTGGGTTTGTTGAGTTCAACTCTTAACCCTTAACTCTCTGACCCATTAACCCATCCACCCATTAATCAGTGAACAGTGAACAGAAAGAAGAAGAGAGACCCAATATACCCATACACCCATTAACCCATAAAATATCTGGTAAAAATAAGATAAATAGGACACACAAACAAAAGGCTATCTATTCGATCTAAAATGCCACCATGTCCTGGTAAAATAAATCCTGAATCTTTAATATTTAAATGACGTTTTATAGCTGATTCAAATAGATCTCCCAATTGTGCTCCAAGATTTAATATTGTTCCCAAAAAAAGGAGCTGATACCAGGAAAGTGAAAAAAATATTTTTCCATAGATAAAAGAAAATAACAAACAGCTCAAAAGACTTCCAAAAGATCCCATCCATGTCTTTTTAGGACTAACCTTGGGCCAGAGTTTTTTTTCGCCAAAAAATTTACCTGAATAATATGCACATGTATCAGATACAATTGTTACGCCTAAGATGAACACTATATCCTTTCTTGGAACAAACTGAAAAAATTGAAGCACATAAGGAATATAAATAATACCCAAAAAGATCAGTTGAATATCGATCCATGGTATAGTGGAATTTTTTTTGCCGTAAATGAATAAAAACAATAAATTCAATATCCAGAAGCAACAGATCAACAAAAACTCAGGTGAAATATGAATAAAATCATGAAATACGACTAAAAAGGATATAAGAATTGCCAAAATTTTTAAATCTAAATGATTATTTTTCCAAAATAAGGATAGAAATTCAAAAAGCCCCAGAGAGCTCACCAAGAATATCAATACTTGCAAAAAAAAATTGGATCCAAACAGGATGACCCAACTAACAACTGGAAGAACAACTATGCTCGTTAAAATCCTTTTTTTATGTGAACTCATACTATTAAGTTCCTCTCAAGTACCTAAGCAAACTTGTACTAAATTAAATGCCACCAAATCTCCTCTGCCTTTTAGAAAAGTCATCCAGGGCCTTGTGGAGATCTTGTTCTGTAAAATCTGGCCATAGTACAGGGGTAAAATAGAGTTCAGAATAGGCAGATTGGTAAAGTAGATAATTTGATAGACGTATTTCTCCACTAGTACGGATAATCAAATCAGGGTCAGGCTGACCCCTTGTATACAAGAAATCTTTAAAACTTTCTTCATCCAAACTTTCTGGATCAATTCCCTGTTTTAGTATTTTCTTTATCGCAAGTATTATCTCTTCTCTTCCAGAATAGTTTAGTGCCAGATTTAAAACCATCTTATTACATTCTTTAGTTTTTTTTAAAGTAAACTCTATGGCCTTTCTCGCTGAAAATGGGAGTTTTGTATAATCTCCTAATATGTTTAGTTTTATGGATTGTTCTACCAGGGATTTATATTCCCTGTTTAAGAAATCCACAAGTAATTTAAAGAGGAAATTTACCTCGTCCTTTGGTCTTTTCCAGTTTTCCTTGGAAAAAGTGTATAGCGTTAAATATCTTATATTTAATTTTCTGCATTCCTCCACTATTTTCTTGGCAACCTTTGTCCCCTGTCTATGCCCTTCATACCTGGGTAAACCACGTTTTTTTGCCCATCTTCCATTCCCATCCATTATAATGGCAAGATGTGTGAGTGGAGGATTGCTTTTTGTATTATTCATATCCATTTTTTCCTATGCATAACGTATTTTTTTTGATCTTTTTATTCCCCTATCTATGGCTAAAAAATAAACACACACGCAAAAAGTGCTTCTGTTTATTTTCTGTCCAATAACTGAGCTCTATGTCGCTATGGAGCACTTTGTTCGGCCTTATATTCTAAAGAAGGAACCATTTCTTGATATGAAAATTTACGCAATCCTACTTTAGCTTTTGCATGTTCAATAGTCATATTTACAAGATTACCATTTTGATCCAAATCAACATAAATATCCTCACTAATCTCTTTTGTCTCATAAACTTCTCTATCAGTAAATTCTATTAAAGCTGTATCAGTATCTGGAAAATATTTAACCTTCATCTTTTCAATCATTCTTAAAAGATCTATCAAAAAACCGTCTCTCCATCTTCCAATAATATTACTCTAAGATATTTATTCACTTCTGGAATCTTTGCCCATTTTCTAATCCTTCCATCTGACTGAATGACTACCTTTTGAGGATTTTCTATTACATACTTTATCCATTCTTCTTTGATTTGGGCTCGATCAGGTATTTTCTTAGTGTATTTAAAGTATTGAGTGGTTTTCATTATAATATTTTCCGAAAAATCTATTTGTTATATGCTATTAAAATTAATTCCTGCTATTTTTTCTAACTTTTTTAGGCCGAACATCTTGCTATATTTCCATAATTTCTTTTTCTTTTTCCTTAAAAATTTCATCTACTTTTTCTATGTATTTATCAGTAATTTTTTGGATCTCATCCTGACCATTGTATAGATCATCTTCTGTAATTTCTTTGTTGTTTTTCATCTTTTTAAGGGTTTCGTTTCCTTCCCTTCTAATATTTCTAATGGCTATTTTTGCCTCTTCAGCATATT
>JAMOQN010000054.1 GCA_027063985.1 Desulfohalobiaceae bacterium | reverse complement strand
TGGATCTCATCCTGACCATTGTATAGATCATCTTCTGTAATTTCTTTGTTGTTTTTCATCTTTTTAAGGGTTTCGTTTCCTTCCCTTCTAATATTTCTAATGGCTATTTTTGCCTCTTCAGCATATTTTTTTGCCACTTTAACAAGTTCTTTTCTCCTCTCCTCAGTTAAAGGGGGAATATTTATTCTGATCATTTTTCCGTCGTTTACTGGAGTTAGTCCTAAATCAGATTTCATAATACCCTTTTCAACATCTCCCATGGCATTTTTATCCCAAGGCTGGATTGCTATTGTCCTGCTGTCTGGGATGGAAATAGATGCCAATTGTTTTAATGGGGTAGGGGTATTGTAATAATCAATTAAAATATCTTCTACTAAAGAGGCAGATGCCCTACCAGTCCTTAATTTGTTAAAGTCCTTTTTTAATTTTTCTATGGCCTTTTTCATCCTGTTTTCACAATCTTTAAATACCTTTTCCATCACACACCTCCTTTTACCACTGTTCCCACTTTCTTCAACTATCTTGTTCTATTGTTCTAAGTTCTACGTTCTATGTTCTATGTTTGTGGGTTTCTTGAGTTATTGAGTCCAACTCTCAACCCTCTAACCCTTTAACTCATACACCCATAAACCCATCGACAATTCACCCACTACGTTCTATCAATCTTAAACGTTGAACCTTGAACCTTGAACGTTGAACCCGTTTTTACCACTGTTCCCACACTTTCTCCAAGTACCACCCTTTTTATATTGTGTCGCTTAAGGAGATTGAATACCACAATGGGTAGGCCATTGTCCATACATAAAGATATGGCTGCTGAGTCCATAACCTTGAGGCCTTTTTTTAGGACATCGATATAGGATATTTCTGAAAATTTCTCTGCACTTTTATCTTTTTCTGGATCCTTATCATATACTCCATCTACTCTTGTGGCCTTAAGCAATGCATGGGCTTTTAGTTCCATGGCTCTTAAGGCTGCAGCTGTATCTGTTGTAAAATATGGATTTCCTGTACCTGCAGCACAGATTACAATACGTTTTTTTTCAAGGTGTCTGAGTGCTCGTCTCCGTATGTAAGGCTCTGCAACTTCCTGCATCCTGATGGCTGTCATAAGTCTGGTAGGAAGACCTAAACTTTCCAGTCTATCCTGGAGTGCCAGTCCATTCATAACAGTTGCCAGCATTCCCATGTAATCTGCCTGGGCCCTGTCCATTCCTTTGGCCGATGTTGATACTCCTCTAAATATATTCCCTCCACCAATAACCAGAGCAATCTCTACCCCCATCTTTGCAACTTCAGCAATATCATCACAAATATTGTCAATAGAAGTTATGTCAATACCATATTTTTTTTCTCCAGCCAGGGCTTCTCCACTTAGTTTTAATAAAATCCTTTTGTATAATAGGTTTCCCATCTCTAACATCTCCTTTAACTTTGCAAAAAAAAAGGGCCTCTTAGGCCCTTTTTTTAATCCAATTTTTCTCCTACTTCAAATCGCACAAACCTTCGAATCACAATCTTCTCTCCTAAAACAGAGACGAGTTCGTTTAAAAGATCCTGGATAGATAGAGAATCATCCCTGATATATGGCTGTTCTAAAAGGCACACTTCTTTGTAAAACTTTTTTAATTTACCCTCTACTATCCTTGGGATAATATTTTCAGGTTTTCCCTCTTCCTTTGCCTGATTGGTATAGATCTCTTTTTCCTTTTCCAGTACTTCTTCTGGTATATCTTCTGGGGAAATATACTGGGGAGAAGATGCTGCTATTTGCATTGCGATATTTTTTGCAAATTCCTGAAATTTATCGCTCTTTGCAACAAAATCAGTTTCACAATTTATTTCAACCAAAACCCCTATCTTCCCATTCATGTGGATGTATGATCCAATCATTCCCTCAGAGGCAGTTTTTCCTGCCCTTTTCTGGGCCTTGGAAATGCCTTTTTGCCTGAGCCAGGCAAGGGCCTTTTCTTCATCTCCCCCAGACTCTAAAAGTGCCTTTTTGCAGTCCATCATTCCGGCACCTGTTTTGTCCCTTAATTCTTTGACCATTTTAGCTGTTATCTTCATTTTTATTTTCCTCCTCTTGAGTTTTTTCCATATTTTCCTCAGACTTTTCTTCTACAACTTCCTCTTCTCCCTTTTCCTGTTTTTCCTTTTCTGCTTCAGCCTCCATCTCCTTTCTTCTGGCAGCACCTTCAATGCATGCATCTGCAATTTTTGATGTAAATAATTTTATTGCTCTAATTGCATCGTCATTTCCAGGGATAATATAATCGATTACATCTGGGTCACAATTTGTATCAGTTATTGCCACAATGGGAATACCAAGCTTATTAAATTCTCTTACTGCGTTTTCTTCTTTTTTTGGATCCACAATAAATCCTGCCTGGGGATATCCCTCCATGTCTCTGATTCCACCAAGTGCATTTTGTAATTTTTTAAGTATCCTCTCCATCCTGATGATTTCTTTTTTGGGGAACTTATTTATAGAACCATCTTCAAACATCTGTTCAAGTTCTTTCATTTTGTCAATACGCTGCTTAATTGTTTTGAAATTTGTGAGAGTTCCCCCAAGCCAGCGGTGGACTACGTAAAACATGCCACATCGCTCAGCTTCCTCTTTGACGATATCCTGGGCCTGTCTTTTGGTACCCACAAACAGGACCTTGCCACCATTTGCAACAACGTCACATATGAAGTCATAGGCCCGCTCAAAAAGTGGAATGGTCTTTTGTAGGTCAATAATGTGGATGCCCTTTCGTGATCCAAAGATAAAGGGCTTCATCTTGGGATTCCATCGTCTGGTCTGGTGACCAAAGTGCACCCCTGACTCTAACATCTCTTTCATTGTAATTCTTGCCATAATACCTCCTTTGGGTTTTTCCTCCACCCAAGCAAAACCGCCTCCCACTAATGTGGGACCCAAAGGTTTATGCTAAGGGTGTGTGTTTTTTGCACGCAAACTGCACTTTTTAGACAAAAAAAAAATAGTTTGCAAGGCAAAAATTGGCGTTTTACTCCTCTTCTACTACCTTGTTTATAAGTGTTCCAAGTCCTTCAATTTCTACCTGAACTTCATCTCCTGGTTTTAGTTCTCCCACGCCTGGAGGAGTGCCAGTCAATATAACATCCCCAGGCAAAAGTGTCATAATTGAGGATATAAAACTAACAAGCTCAAAAGGGGTAACTATCATATCAGATGTTTGACCTTCTTGTCTTATTTCCCCATTGACCATAGTCTTTAAAGTCAAGTCGTCTAGATCCCTAAAGTCAGTCTCAATCCAGGGTCCAACAGGGCAAAATGTATCAAAACTTTTGGCCCTGGTCCACTGACCATCTTTTTGTTGTAAATCCCTTGCTGTTACATCATTTGCGCATGTAAAACCAAAAATATAATCTGGAGCATCTTTAGGAGAGACATTTTTACATTGTTTTCCCATAACTACAGCAAGTTCCCCTTCATAATGAACATTTTTGGACATTTTGGGATAAACTATGTCTTCACCAGTCCCAATTACTGAAGATGGTGGTTTTAAAAAGAGGATTGGCTCCTCTGGAATATCCATATTGAGTTCCCTTGCATGGGCCTTATAATTGAGCCCCACGCATATGATCTTTGATGGGACAACCAGGGGAAGCAGCTGGATATCCCTTAATGGAATAGGTCCATACTGTTTTGCCTCTTTGTCTAAAGGATAGACCTTTTGATCTGCCAGTGCCCCATAAAAGGTTTTGCCATTGTAAAAAACCCTTATTAATTTCATCATAACCCCTTTTTTTATTTTTTATCCATGATATATTTTTTCACAGCCAGTCTAAGAATCCGAGAATTTAATCTGCTAAACCTTTGCATCACATTAAACTGTAATAATAACTGGGATCACCACAGGGTCTCTCTCCAATGTCCTTCTAAAGTATCTTCTAAGAGAATTTTTTATCTTTTTCTTTAAATTGGATTTGGAAATCTTCCCAGATTTACTGTAAATATCCATCACTATTTTTTCTGCATCTTCAAGAATATATGAATATTCCTGTTCAAATATAAACCCTTTTGACTGGAGTTTTGGTCCTATTAAGATCTCTCCACTATTTCCATCTAAAACCATTACGAGTAAAACCATCCCTTCATCAGCAAGCAGTTGCCTTTCTTTTAAAATGGTAGTGCCCACATCTCCAACACCTTTACCATCTACTAGTATGACATTTGCAGGAAAGGGATCCTCTAATTTTATGCCATCTGAGTAAAAAGTTATTGGGTTCCCATCTTCTAGGATAAATGCCCTCTCAGGTGCAACGCCACATTCAATTGCCAGGTTCTTATGTTTTACAAGGTGTCTATATTCTCCGTGAATAGGAATAAAGAATTTTGGTTTTACAGTGTTTAACATGATCTTTAATTCTTCTTTGTGGGCATGTCCTGATGCATGCACATCCTGTACCTTTTCATACAACACTTCTGCCCCGAGTTTGTATAGCTTATTTATTACTGACGTAATTGCCTTGGTGTTTCCAGGAATAAATCTAGATGACATTATAACAGTATCGCCCTCATGTATTCTTAACTGCCTATGTGAACCTTCTGCAAGACGGGTTAGTGCTGACATTGGTTCTCCTTGGGAACCTGTTACTAAGAGCACTATTTCCTCGTCTTTTAAAGAACTTAAATCTTCTAATGGGATCAGGTAATCTTTATCTAACTTAAGGAGCCCTAATCTCCTTGCTATATCCACGTTTGATTCTAGACTCCTTCCGCAAATAGCCATTTTCCGGTTTAAACTTTTGGTTAATTCAAAGATTTCCTGGATCCTCTGTATATGACTTGAAAATAGGGTTATTAATATCCTGCCCTTTGCTATCTTAAAAATTTTCTCCAAAGAGGCCATGACTTCTCTTTCTGTTAGGGCAAAGCCATCTAACTCCACATTGGTAGAGTCTGATAAAAGGAGCATTACCCCATCTTTAGAAAATTCAGATATACCTTCTAAGTCTGTCTTGTGGCCACCCAGGGGTTTTTGATCTATTTTAAAATCCCCAGTGTGAACTATCTTTCCAACAGGAGTCTCTATCCCCAGGCAATAACCTTGAATAATAGAATGGCAAACTGAAAAAAAATGAAAATTAAAATCACCTACCTGTACCGTTTCCCTGGGGGCTATTTCCCTTAAAACAAGCTTATTACAATCTGATAAATTATAGTCCCTCACCTTGTTTTCGATAAGCGCAAGAGTAAATTTAGAGCCATAGATTGGGACTTCTATATCCCGAAGAAGCCAGGGAAGCGCCCCAATATGGTCTTCGTGACCATGTGTTACCACTATTGCCTTTAGCTTGTCTTTTTTAGAAATTATAAAGTCTAGCCTTGGGATCACCACATCCACCCCATAGTGGAATGTATCAGGGAACATAAGGCCGCAATCTATTAAAACCCCTGTGTCTTGTGTTTCCAGATATAGGCAATTTAAACCAATCTCCCCAAGGCCTCCTATGGGGTATATGGTTACTCGGTCTCTTTTATCCATTTAATCAACTCCAGATACTTTTTTTGCATATAATCTTGCATGTTGTCTTTTAGTTCTTCCCGATGTTTTATAGAATATTTTATGGGCCAATCCAAGGGCTTATGTACCCTTATATACACCTTTGATGGTTTGATAAAAATACTACCCTTTGGCAGACATCTATTTGTGCCATAAATTGTTATTGGCACCATCTCAAGGCCAAGTTTAATTGCCAGAATAAAAGGACCTACCTGGAAATCAAGCAATCCATCCTCGTTCATATTTCTGGTGCCTTCAGGAAAGAGCAGAACAGATTCTCCTTTTTTTAAGGTCTCAACTGCCTTATTTAAATCTCTTAAAGCCTGTCTCTTATTTTTTCTGTGAACGGGGATATGGCCGACTGCCTTCATTCCCCATCCAAATATGGGTATTTTAAAAAGAGAGTATTTTGCAACAAATCTAGGAGAGAAATTTTTCAAAATACTGACTAATATCGGGGTATCTAGGTGTGAAAAGTGATTTGAAATAAAAATATAGCACTTATTTCGGTCTAATTTACTAAGCTGATCCTTATTGTATATAATTTTAATTCCAGATGCCCAGACTATTATTTTTGCCCAGATATATTCAATCTTTTTTAGTACAGCAGATCTTTTAGCAAAAAGGCCAATAATAATTACCAGTAGTGCACAAATTATAGTTGACACTACTACGGTAGGGATAAAGATTAGATTTTGTAGTACATATTTTGTTTTGTCCATATCAACCAATTAAAAAATATTCTTTCGCAGACAAAAATGTAGATTTTTTTTAGAAAAAAAGCAACTTAAACATGAGGGGTTGAAGTCATTGGCCCTCTGTGGTAAACTTTTCTATAGATAAAATATTATAGTAACTTCAATAGTAACCTGAATAAACAAGACATAGAGCAAAATTTAAAAATATTGAGGCGTTACAATGATAAATAGGTTTATTTTAATAATTACAACTATTTTTTGTTTGAGTTTATTACTAGGTAAGGTTTTTGCCCCTACTGCAAAATCTGATGTTAAGATACCATTACCTACGGGTTTATCAAAGGATACTCAATTTATTATTTATTACATGGACAAGCGTTTTGATGCCTTGTATCGGGAAATGGATAAACGTTTTGAGCAAGTGGATAAACGTTTTGAGCAAGTGGATAAACGGTTCGAGCAAGTGGATAAACGTTTTGAACAGATTATGAATTTTTTGTGGATGTTGACTGGAATATTTACTACCTTGACTGGTGGAGTGATTGCCTTTGCATTCTGGGATAGGCGTACAATTATCCGTCAAGCTTGAAACGAGGCCATTGAACGAATTGAAAAGGAAGGTCGTCTTCAGGACTTCATACGAGTCCTCAGAACATTTGCCCAAAAAAAATAGTGAACTCGCAGAAATTTTAAAATCTTTTAATTTGTTGTAAGGCATATAAAAGTTTAAACTATCAAAAATGGACAATCGTTTTCATCTGCATGTGGAAAAAGGACACCCATGATAAGTACGTCAACAGGGAATACGGAGTTTTTGGAATTTTCCCTGCAGTATGAACAAAAAAGGGGTAATTTGTTGTCCAAAAATTGGGGAGCACATCATATATTTGTCTATGATTACTAATAACAAATCACGAATCACGTAGAACATCCAATGGCTAATTTACAAAGAATAATCAGAGATTGTTTTTGGGATTATGATATCTCGGAGAACGATATTTTGGATATATTAAAAAGTAACAATATCAGAGAAAAAGCTTTTCTATTTGAAAAGATTTTACTCAATAGCACAAGACTGTTTCACGACCTCAAAATATTTAATAAGAGTGATTTAAACTTGTTGCTTGATGAATATAAATTGCCAAATTTTAACCGTGATTTTGCATTTCGTAGAAAAAATTTGGCAGAAGTCTATTTCTTTAACAAACCGCTCCTTATAGATGACCTAAAATGGATAATCTAAATTACAAAGAGTTATATAAATTGCAAGACAAAGTGCTTGATATTGTCTTTCAAACAGAAAAAGAGTTTTATCTAACAGGCGGGACATGCATAAGTCGTTTTTATAAAGAGAAAAGATACTCCGACGACTTAGATTTCTTTACCAATGCTTCTCCAAGATATAATATAGCTGTAAGAAGTATAAAAGTAGCCTTAATGAAAAATTTTGATTTAAAAACCGAGATAGAGTCTAAAAGTTTCTCAAGATTTATTGTTGATAAAATATTACAAGTTGATTTTGTCAATGACACTGCTTATAGATATAAAGATGTCCTGATAACAAAGGAAGGCTATATTATAGATAATATAGAGAATATACTTAGCAACAAAATAACTGCTGTGATGGGAAGGGATGACCCGAAAGATATATTTGATATTTATCTTATAGCAAAATTTTACACTTTCTCGTGGAAGGATATACTGAGAAGTGCTCATAAAAAAGTATCTTTTAGTGATGAAGAACTTATTATTAGATTGAAAACATTTCCACCAGAA
>JAMOQN010000053.1 GCA_027063985.1 Desulfohalobiaceae bacterium | reverse complement strand
CTGAAATCCCCAAAATAACTCCTCCTTTTGCAGTGCCATCCAATTTAGTCAATATTATCTCATCAACCCCTACCCCTTCATTGAACATTTTGACCTGGGAAATGGCATTTTGACCTGTTGTGGCATCTAGAACTAAAATGGTCCTGTGTGGAGAGCCTGGATGCTGTTTGTTTAGCACCCTTTTTATCTTTTTTAGCTCTTCCATTAAATTCACTTTTGTATGTAATCTACCTGCAGTATCCACAAACATCAAATCATATCCTTGTGTCTTGGCCTTATTTAAGGCTTCATAAGCAACTGCAGCAGGATCTGAACCAGACTCCTTTGCATAAAACCCTGTTCCAACCCTCTTTGACCAGATCTCAAGCTGTTCAATTGCAGCTGCCCTAAAGGTATCTGCAGCTGCAAGCAGGACCTTTCTTCCCTGCATCTGCGCCCTATGGGCCAATTTTGCAATAGTGGTGGTCTTTCCAACCCCATTTACTCCGAGCATTAAAACAACTTCAGGGGCAATTGGTTTTATCCTTTTTTTGGGCTTAGGAAGGATTTCAGCAAGTTGTTCTTTAAATAATTTTTTAAATTCTTCTGGAGATTTTACATTGTTTTCCCTTACCTTTATCCTTAGCCTATCTACCAGTTTTACAGTGGTATTAAATCCAACATCTGCCATAATCAAAATTTCTTCTAATTCCTCCCAGAATTCATCGCCAAATTCAGAGGACTTTTGAAGAAGTATGTCTATTTTTCTTGTAAATTGTTCCTTTGTCTTGGCAAGACCTTCAGATAGCTTTAAAAACAACCTGCTCTGCTCATCTTCCTCATCTTCTAAATCCAAGGCCAATGCTAAACGATATTGGAGCTCGGACCTAAATTCAAAGATGGATGAATACTCCATCTCATTTAACCATTTTTTAAATCTGTTTATAAAATCCTCTGCTTCATTAACTGGTACCTCTAAACATTCAAATAAAAATAAGAGCCGCTCCCACAAAAGATCATCTGCTTTTTCAACATCCTTTAAGAGTATATCCAGCCATACACTAAGTCTAGGTTCAGCCTGTTGTAGGGCTAATTTAAGCTCTCTCTCCCAATCCTTATCTTCCTTTTTTTCCTTTTTTACCTCTTCTAATTTTTCCTTCTTTTCTTCTTCAACTTCTTCAACTACCTGAGCCTCAACAACCACTTTATCTTCTTGTTCAACACTTTTTTCTTCACGTGTTTCTTTTTTTTCTTCTTTGTCTTTTCTCTTCCAGAGTTTTTTAATTTTTGAAAAAAATCCCATAATGTGACATCTCCTTGACCTAAATTTATGAATGTTTTTAATTTAAATTAATATCTTTCCCAGAAAATCTTTCCCCGATGTTTTTTATATTTTCTAAGCAAAATATAAACTGCACCAGCCCCACCATGTTTTGGAATAGCAGAACAAAAGGCAAGCACTACCCTTTTTAAAGGATCTCTAGTGATCCAAAACTGCAAGTTTTCTTTTAAAATACTCCTTCCCAGTGGAGAATTTTTACCCCTGCCAGGGATAACCAGCAAACACCTCTTGCCTTGTAAATAATTTTTTTTGACAAATGAAATAAGGCTTACATAGGCATCATCACTGTTTAATCCATGTAAATCTAAATGAGATTCAGGGCTAAAGGAACCTGCCTTTAATTTTCTAAAAATCCTGGGATCTAATCCCTTTACATTTCCCTGAATATATTCATCTGTAAATTCAAGTTCAAATTCAATATCTCCTTTAAGAAATTTCTCTAAGTATTTATCTTTACGAGAGTTTTTTCTGCTTTTCTTAATATTAGACACATGATGCTTTACTGCCACCACTTCCCTGCCTCCAACACCACTGATGGGACGAACCCCTTCCATTGCCCTATAAAAAAGCTCTTGGTCACTGTCTTTGCCTGCATCTACAGGTTCAGGTAGAACTGGTCTTGACTTTGACCTAACTTTTTCCTCATCTTTGTCTTTATGTATCTTGATGTGTTTTGAAATCTCTTTTAAATCTCTTATAACCATGTTCCAAGCACCTATCTTGATAATATTGAAAAACATCAAAACAATAACCTAAAAAAGGTGCCTTGTAAATTCTGGAAAATCCGATTAATATCATTAAAAATTATGAGGGAGAATTATAGGGATGCCAGATAGGAAAAAATTGCTTTTTATTTGCGAGGACAATGAGCTGGCTTATACGGTGAAACAGTCCTTGGATAGCCAAAAATTCACTGTAATTACAGCTCAAAATCATCTCCAGGCAATTACAATAATGGACAAGACCCATGTTGATGTAATTATTGCTCCAGCCCA
Organism: Desulfohalobiaceae bacterium; assembly: GCA_027063985.1. Classification (GTDB taxonomy): domain Bacteria; phylum Desulfobacterota; class Desulfovibrionia; order Desulfovibrionales; family Desulfothermaceae; genus Desulfothermus. The sequence continues at coordinate 15,809 of JAMOQN010000053.1, read as the reverse complement.
TGAAACCAATATGGGAGGACTAGAATTTGTTAAGCTTCTGCGCGCTAAGGAAGATGATTATGCAATTTCTAAGAGATATCTTATCCTCTATGGAGACGAAGACACAAGGGATGAAGTATTTAGATCTAATTTATTAGTTGATGACTTTTTATTATATCCATTTTACGAACCAGAATTGATCTGGAGGACAAAACGAGGATTTAATTACATAACTCAAATCCAAGGCCTCTTTCAAAAGTTATCAATTGATAGCAATACAAACACCCTAACCCCTGATGGTTTTTATTTAGTGTTGGAGAGCGAAATAAACAGAATTTCCAGACACACCAGGAATTTTTCCCTGTTACTAATCACCATAAGTAACTTAGACGATATGTTACTTAACTTTGGAAAAGACTGGCAGGAATGGATAGAAAAAAAATTTCTTATGCACTTAAAAAATAATTTAAGGAATTATGATCAGCTTAGCAAATTAGATACTAATATGTATGTGGTCCTAGTACCAGATGCAGACTATAACTCCCTTAAAGGTCTTGATAAAAGGTTAAAAAAAGAATATGAAACCTTTTTCTCTGAATTAAAAAACATGGGACTTACTGAAGATCTACAAATAGTTCATAGGGGAATTTCAATAGGAATCGTACAAAGCGTAAACAAGAAAGACGAAGTATTGGCATATGTGAAAAAGTGGTTAACTAAAGAGAAGAGAGAAGATGATCCCAAGGATGAATTCATGGTGTGCACTTTTAGCGAATTTGGACCTGAAGTTGAATATCTTTAGAAGACAGACCGAGTTATTATTATGAGAATTATCAGTGGTGAATACAGAGGAAGGAAATTAAAGACTCCCAAAAAGGGCATAGAAGGATACAGGCCTGCCACATATAAAGTACGTCAGGCCATATTTTCCATGTTGGTTGCTAGAGGAATGGAATTTGAAGGTTCTAAGGTCATAGACCTCTTTGCAGGTACTGGTTCTCTTGGATTTGAATGTTTAAGCAGGGGATCTCAGCTTGTATATTTTGTTGAAAACAATCCAGAGGCAATTAAATACCTAAAAACAAACCTTGAGAATTTTGGGGTTGAAAAGAGTCGCTTTCGTATAGTTCCACAGGATGTAAATAAGTTTTTGAGAAAACATCCTGATGAAAAGTTTCACGTGTGCTTTATAGACCCTCCATACAGAAAAGGTCTTGCCATACCTGTTATTAAAAAATTAATAAAAAATAACTGGATTGTAGAAAATGGCTTTATAGTATCTGAAGTTGAAAAAGATTTAAAAATAAGAAAGGAAATTTCAGGTACCAATTTAATAATAAACCGAGAATATGGACAAACGAGGATACTCATATGGACAAAAACAACAAATCCATAGCTATTTATCCAGGCACCTTTGATCCATTAACAAATGGTCATATTAGTATTGTTAGAAGGGCCTTAGATATCTTTGATACAGTGGTCTTAGCAATTGCTATAGACACTCCTAAGACTCCCCTTTTCAGTCTTGAAGAAAGAGTTGAAATGGCCAAGACAGTATTTGAAAATAAACCAAGAGTAATCGTAGAATCATTTAGTGGCCTTTTAGTTGATTATGTAGAAAAAAAGGGAGCAAAGGTAATTTTACGGGGACTTAGGGCAATTTCTGATTTTGAATATGAATTTCAGATGGCACTCATGAATAGGCGACTAAAAAGGGATGTACATACCCTATTTATGATGACTGATTATAAGTGGCTATTCACCAGTTCATCCATTATAAAAGAAACAGTAAATGCTGGTGGTGATGTCCAAGGACTGGTGCCTGAGCCTGTATGGCTTAAATTAAAAGAAAGATTCAACCTATAAGCAAAAGCGAATTTTGAACGTTTTTTGCTTATAATTATGCAATTATGCGTAAACCCTATGAAGATTTTATGCATTGTTGGGGCTACTGGAACAGGAAAAAATGAACTGGGACTTGCTATTGCAAAAAGGTTTGGTGGTGAAATAGTAAATTTTGATTCAAGACAAGTCTACAAAGGTTTTCCCATTATAACAGCCCAACCAAATGAACAAGAAAAAAAGGTCTGTAAACACCACCTCTATGGTTTTTTGGAACCAAGTAATAGACTTAGCGCTGGGGAATTTGCAGACCTTGCAGACCAAAAAATAGAAGAGATAATTAATAGGGAGAGACTTCCCATATTAATTGGTGGCACTGGATTATATTTAAAGGCCGTGTTATTTGGCCTTGCTCCTATCCCCAGGATACCTCAAAACATCAGGGAACAGGTTATTTACCAATATTTTAGAGATGGTGCTTTGGCAGCATATGAAAAATTAAAAAAAATAGATCCAGAATATTCAAAAAAGATTCATCCAAGGGACAGACAGAGAATAACCAGGGCATTAGAGGTCTATGCATTTACAAAAAAAACTTTAACATGGTTTCACAAAAACTATCCCAAAGATAAACCCAGGTATAACTACTTAAAGATAGGTATTTTTTATCCAAAAGAAGAGTTGGCTACCAGATTAGAGGTGAGAATAAATAAAATGCTCGAAAATGGAGGGCTTGAGGAAGTAGCCAAGGCATGGGAAAAAAATCCAGATATCAATGCACCTGTATGGACATCTATTGGATGTAGAGAACTTTTAGATTATATCCTGGGAAACTGTTCCCTTGAGCATGCAAAATATAGGTGGTTAAAAAGCACCAAAAAATATGCTAAGCGTCAGATGACATGGTTTAAAAAAGAAATGGACATCAAGTGGTATGGATATGGAGAATTAGACAAAACCTTTCCAGAAATAGAGAGATTTTTAAATGAATAAAAAATATATATTTTTTATCTTTTTATTAATTTTTCTGCAATTATCAATTGGGATATGCAGTAAAGGTGAATGGATAGAAACATTGGAAGATAATTCCACATGGATCAACTGGACTAAGTACACGTTGTATACAGAGTTAAATGGAACATCTAGTGAACTATATCCTGATTATATTAATTTAAAAAGACAAAAAATTCATCTAATGAATAAACTCTATAATTCTACTCTAAATTTTGAAATCAAAAAAGGGATTCAAATAGGAAAATTATTAAATAAAAATGGAAGAAAGTTATTGTGGGAATTGATAAATAATTCTTCTGATAATTATATGATAAAGACTTCAACAAATTCATACAGAATAATTATGGGATTAAAACTTTTAGGCCCATTAATGAAACAAGTATTATCAATATCATTTATATTAAAAGAACCTGATGTATTTTTAAATAATTTAAAAAATGAAGATTATATCAAAGGATATACATCAGTTGTAATAGAAGTATCAACAGATCAATTTAAACCTTCCATGTTTATTTATATATATTCAAAAAACGGAGAGCTTCTGTTTAGCCCAAAATTAATGGACTACGATATTTTAATAAACAAAGGTATGGCCTTTTATTTAACTGAATTAAATACTAATAATAGAATAGGCTCACATCCCCTTTTCCTCCATGCTGATTCTATTTACAATCAAAATGAACATTCATTGGTATTAGATGAAAATAGTGATTTCTATCTAAAATTTGAGAATGTGATTAAACTACTAAAAAAAGGAAAATTAGTAATCTCAAAAAAGCGATATTCAACATTAAATCAGGATGAAGTCAATGAATTTAATATTGAAAATTAAATTTTTTATAATTGTATCTTTGCTTTTCACATGTTCAATTTCATTTAGTCAAGATATAAGAATAGAACAACAAAATTGCACATCCACACAATTTAATTTAAATGCAACCCTACGAAATAAAATATTGAGTAAAGCATTAGTAAAGGAAGCTATAAAAATAATACCATATGGGCTTGACCAGCAAAAAATCGATACGTTGAGTCAATTATTTGAAGATTCATCCCTAAAATATGTCTTGAGTTACAAAGAACATGAACAGAGAAATCAAAATTCAACATCATTAATACTAAACGTTAAACTGGATATTGGGGCATTAAAAAATACACTTATAAATCTCGGATTGTATTTTAATTCAAAAGATGTGACCGTGTGTCTTAAGACTGAAAATTTTGAAGAACCTGACATTAACTTTTTAAATAGCCTATTAAGACTCTCAGGGATCTCAGTTGACAATAATTCCATTGAGCCAAAGTTGTATATAAAGAAAATAAAAGATACCCTATATACAGGTACTTTCACATATCAGGACCATTATTGGGCTGCAACAAAGAAGAGTCTTGGTGAGTTATGGGAAACTTTATGGAGCAATTATTTTAATCTGCCAGAGATAAAAAATAAGTTTTTCTCAAAAATAATTTTATCAGCAGGCCCATGGGTTACACTTACAGGGGTCAAGGGCTTCAATAAGACGTTGCAGGGGAAAAAGCAATTTCTTGAAGGGGTTAAATTAATTTCCCTAACCTTTTCCCAAGGGATCTTTGGAAAGTGGGAGATAGTTACCATCAAACCAAATGCAGTTACAACATTTTTGAATAATTATCTTGGGGCAAGGGGAATGGAATTTAATATCCAGGTCCTCCCACCCCAATAAAACTTAACTAGCCAGTTTAATTACAATTATTGTTCACTGGCTCCATTATCTTCCTTTGATTGATTGGATATTTTCTTTTTTGTGGAGCTTATATCTATTTCATCTGGCTCAGTAGCTGCCTTTTTAAAGTTTTTTATGGCCTTACCAAGGCCAGCGCCAATTTCTGGTAGTTTATTGGCTCCAAAGATTACTAATGCAATTAATAAAAGTACTAAGAGTTCAGGAATGCCAATACCAAACATAAAAGAACCTCCTAAAAAATTTTGCATTTGCTTTTGCTAAAAAATGAGGATAATACTAATTCCTTCATATGGCAAGTTGAGTTTTTTGAAACAAAATAAGAAGAGAATAGGACTATGAAAAAAATATTTTTCCCAACACTTCACAGGGAACTTGTAGATGAAAAAATCTTAAAACACGTCACTTTAATTGACCCTGGACTGCTAGAAGAAAAATCAGCAAAATTGAATTATTATAGGCCAAAACAATTCCCCTTAAATGCCAAAGAGGCAAAACAATATCTCAGGGATTTTCTGACTTACGGAGATTTCTTTGAAAACCCCAAGGAAATCAAACAAAATTTTATAATGCAATTACTCGAGTCCGATCCAGAGAAACCAAGTACTCTAAAGAGCCTGATAAAAAAAGAACATGGGGATACTGAAAAAATAGACTATTTTTTAATAGCCCAATTAACCTTGCTCCTTGAGTGGACCATGGAAGAAAGGATCTTAGAGTTACAGAAAATTGATTCTGAGATTGAAGAAGGTCTGCAACAATTAAAAGAAACTATTGGGGAGCATCTAACTTTACATAATTTTCAAAATACCTCTAATAGATCTCATCTGCTCTATCAGATTAATACTTTACTGCCTTATGAAAAATTACTACCCTGGTTTTTTTTAATACTGGATAATGAGTGGGTGTTAATTACTGATGTAGATGACCTATATGAAATGTGGATTGATTTTGGTATAGAATTCTCATTAGTGGAGGATAGCATTGGGCTATACCAGGCAATGGATTATGGTTATCGTTTTATATTTAAAAAGAAGCCCTATGAAAAATTTACTTGGTTAAACAAAAAGTATAAAGTCGAATTCATAAAAGGATAGTTGACTTATGAAATTTAATTATAAAAATTTTTTATTAAACAAAAAAGGTATTATTTTTGATTGTGATGGTGTTATAATAAATTCAAAGGATGCAAATATAAAGTTTTATAACCTTATTTTAAAAGAGCTTGGCCTTCCAGAAATGGACAAAAGTGAGGAAGAGTATGTTCATTCCCATACAGTATATGAATCAATAAAACACATTGTCCCAGAACAATTATTTCCACAAGCACTGGAAATAGGAAAAAAAATTTCATATAAAGATGTAATAGATCTAATTAAATTAGAAGATGGACTTATAGATTTTCTTATGATGCTAAAGAATATGGAAAAAAAGTGTGCTATTAATACAAATAGAACAAATACTATGCCTATTATATTAGAAAATTTCCATTTAAAATCCTTCTTTGATCCAGTAGTTACAGCAGAGAGTGTAAAAAATCCAAAACCTCATCCAGAAAGTATTTTCTATATATTAAAAAAATGGAATTTAGCTCCTTGTGATGTGGTTTTTATAGGAGATTCTAAAGTAGATGAAAAAACAGCCAAGAGTGTACCTGTAGATTTTATATCATATAAAAACAATAAATTAGATTCTATTGCAAATATTAATAGTTATAAGGAAGTGGTTGATTCTTTAAAATAAAAAAATTATATCAGGAGGTTAATATGTTTATTATTGCAAATCTTATTAAGGCACTTGCATTTGTTTTAGACAGTGTGCTCTCTATATATTTTTGGATAGTAATTATTTCTGCGCTCCTTAGCTGGGTTAGACCTGATCCTTATAATCCAATAGTCAGGTTTATATATTCTATTACAGAACCGGTTTTTTACAGGGTGAGAAAATGGATACCTTTTGTATATATAAGTGGATTTGATCTATCCCCAATTGTTGTCTTACTGGCAATTGAGTTTTTAAAAATCTTTCTCGTTCAAACACTATATCAATTAGCCATATACATGGCATAGTTTTTTAACAACTTAGTTAACAAAGAGGTAACTCAGTGGATTTTTTAACCAAAATTGATAAGACCACTTTTAAATTAGCAATCTGGGTTCAACCTGGGGCAAAGAAAAATTCTATTGAAGGTGTGTACCAAGATTGTCTAAAAGTAAAGATCTCTGCACCACCAGTTGATAACAAGGCGAATAAGGAAGTAATTAATTTTCTTTCGAAGATTTTCAAGACAAAAAAGAGCCAGATACAAATTGTGGGTGGACAAAAAAACAGGAAAAAGCTATTAGTAATTAGCCTGGAAAAAGACATAGACCCCAAGGCAATTCTAAAAAAAATTTTGAATCAAAATAGGAGGCACTAAAACATGGAACAGTATGAGTTGGAACTTATTGCCAAATATGGCGAAAAGGATGAAGAACTCAAAAAACTCTGGCAGCAACATCTAGAATATGAAAAACAGGTGGAAAAGCTTGAAAGTAAACCATATTTAACACCCCAGGATGATTTAGAACTAAAAAAAATCAAGAAGCTTAAGCTTGCTGGTAAGACTAAAATTCAGGCAATACTTGAAAAATACAAGAAAATGGAAGAGGAGGGACTAAAGTAATGAAAATGAAAGGGGCCCAAATACTCCTTGAATGTTTAAAACAAGAAGGTGTTGAGGTTATATTTGGATTTCCAGGAGGGGCTGTAATTGATATTTATCACGAACTGCCCAAATATCCCATTAAGCACTTTTTAGTAAGACATGAACAAGCTGCAGTTCACGCAGCAGATGGATATGCCAGGGCAACAGGCAAGGTAGGAGTGGTGTTGGTAACATCAGGGCCTGGCGCCACTAACACAGTCACTGGTATTGCCACGGCCTACATGGACTCTATCCCCATTGTTGTATTTACTGGACAGGTCCCAAGATTATTAATTGGTAATGATGCGTTTCAAGAAGTTGATATTGTTGGAATTACAAGGCCCTGTACCAAACACAATTATCTTGTAAAAGACCCTGAAAAACTGCCCCAAATAATAAAAGAGGCATTTTATATAGCAAGGTCAGGAAGACCAGGACCTGTTTTAGTTGACCTGCCAAAAGACATAATGGCTTCAGAAATTGAAGCCGAGTACCCAAAAAGTGTCTCCTTAAGGAGCTATAATCCCCATTATGAGCCAAATCTTAAGCAAGTAAAAAAGGCGGTTGATTTGATTTTAGAAGCAAAAAGGCCCCTTATTTTTGCTGGTGGTGGAGTTATAGCCTCCTCGGGAAATAAGGAACTCACATGGCTTGCCAGGACATTACAAATACCTGTTACCGCCACCTTAATGGGACTTGGTGCCTTCCCAGGTAATGATCCTCTCTGGCTTGGAATGCTGGGTATGCATGGCACCTATGTAGCCAATATGGCAATCAACCATGCAGACGTAGTTATTGCAGCAGGGGTTAGATTTGATGATAGGGTCACAGGTAGATTGGATAGTTTTGCCCCCTCTGCAAAGATTATACACATAGATATTGACCCAACATCCATTCGGAAAAACGTAAGGGTGGACATACCAATTGTTGCAGATTGCAAGGAAGCATTACTCGCTTTAAAAGAAGAGATCTCTAAGCGCATTAAAGACAAAGATTTGTCAGAGCGCTACCAGTCATGGAGGGATAAATTAAATGCGTGGAATGATGCACATCCACTTACATATAAAAAGTCAGATGAAGTTATAAAACCCCAATTTGTAATTGAAACCCTATATGAGCTCACAGGTGGAGATGCAATTATCACAACAGAAGTTGGACAAAACCAGATGTGGGCAGCACAACACTTTAAGTATTTAAGGCCCAGGACATTACTCTCTTCAGGTGGTCTAGGCACAATGGGTTATGGTTTTCCTGCAGCAATTGGAGCCCAGGTCGCCTTTCCTGATAAAACCGTTATAGATATTGCGGGAGATGGGTCAATACAGATGAATATCCAGGAGTTGGCAACTGCAGTATGGTATAATCTCCCGGTAAAAATCATTATATTAAATAATTCCTATCTAGGAATGGTTAGACAATGGCAGGAACTATTTTACAACAGAAATTACAGTGCTACACATCTAGAATACAATCCTGATTTTGTAAAATTGGCACAGGCCTATGGTGCAGAAGGTTACAGGGCTACTAAACCCTCAGAAGTAAAGGATGTATTGAAACAGGCCTTAAAATCTAAGAAGACATGTGTTGTAGATATGGTAGTGGAAAAAGAAGAAAATGTATATCCAATGGTACCTGCTGGAGCATCTTTATCTGAAATGTTACTTGTTTAACCTGAACTTGTATAATCCTTTAACAAACTCAGGTAAATTAGATGACTATTTATAACCCAAAATGACGAAAAAGGGTTAAACAATAGGTTTTAAGGAGTTTATTATGAAACACACCCTTTCAGTATTAGTAGAAGACGAGCCAGGAGTACTTTCAAGGGTTGCAGGACTCTTTAGTGGGAGAGGATTTAACATTATTTCATTGAATGTGGCCCCTACTTTAGAAAAAAACACATCTCTTATGACAATAGTTACAGAGGGAGATGAACAAATAATAGAACAAATAATAAAGCAACTGAGGAAACTGATCACCGTAATAAAAGTCGTTGACATGAATACAGTGAAAACTGTAGAAAGGGAAATGATACTTATTAAAGTAAACGCCCAAAACTCAGCTAGAGCTGAGATTTTGAGGATTGTGGATATATTTAGATGTAAAGTAGTTGATGTGAGCCCATCGGAGATAACCATTGAAGCCACAGGAAATAGCGAAAAACTCACTGCGCTCATAAATTTATTACATAAATTCGGCATCAAAGAAATAGCCAGAACAGGGATAGTGGCAATGAAGAGAAGTATGCAACTATCATAATTATTTAAAATTTTTGCAGGAGGTAGTTTAAGATGCAGGTTTATTATGACAAGGATGCAGATTTAAAAATTCTCTCTGACAAGCTAATAGCTATTGTTGGTTATGGATCCCAGGGACATGCCCATGCCCTCAATTTAAGGGATTCTGGACTAAATGTAATAGTTGCCCAGAGACCAGGTGGCCCAAATTATGACCTTGCAAAAAAACATGGATTTGATCCTGTTAGTGTAAAAGAAGCTGCTGAAAAAGCTGACATCATCCAGATACTAATCCCTGACCAACATCAACCAAGGGTTTATCTTGAAGACATAAAACCCTACCTTAAAAAAGGAAAAGTACTGGGCTTTAGCCATGGATTTAATATCCATTTCAATCAAATAGAACCACCAGAAGATGTAGATGTTATAATGGTTGCACCAAAGGGTCCTGGACATTTAGTTAGAAGGGAATATGAAAAAGGAGTCGGTGTACCTTCACTTGCTGCAGTTTATCAGGATGCATCTGGCCAGGCATGGGATATTGCCCTTGCATATGCAAAAGGGATTGGTGCTACCAGGGCTGGTGTTATTAAGACCACATTTAAAGAAGAAACAGAAACAGATCTATTTGGCGAACAGGCGGTTCTTTGCGGTGGAGTGAGCCAGCTTATTAGGTCAGGATTTGAGACCCTTGTTGAAGCAGGTTATCAACCTGAAATTGCCTATTTTGAATGTTTCCATGAAATGAAACTTATTGTAGATCTACTTTATGAAGGTGGATTTAAACTCATGCACTATTCCATTAGTGATACAGCAGAATATGGGGACTATGTAAGTGGCCCACGGGTGATAGATGAAAAGGTAAAAGAAAATATGAAACAGATTTTAGAAGAAATTCAAAATGGTAGTTTTGCCAAAAAGTGGATATTAGAAAATCAGGCTGGACAGGTATCATTTAAGGCCTTAAGAAAGAAATATCATTCTCACAAAATAGAAGAGGTAGGAGACAGGTTAAGGGATATGATGCCCTGGTTAAAAGAAAAAAAATAGAGTATTCAAAACGTTAAATTTAATAGAGGACTAAAAGTAGTTATCTACTTGCAGTCCTCTTTACTCTATAATCTAACCTATCACAATTTTAAATTAATCAAAAAAAATTTTGATAGTTATCTATAACCCAAGTTGATAAACTTGGGTTAATTTTTTATAAGGTTATTTAAAATGAGCTGGGACGGATATCTCAAGTGGCTTGAGACGCAAAAAATCAAGTTACAAGACCTTTTGAATGAAAATAGGATATGGGAAGCCAAAGATGTTGCTGAAACTACTCTCTTTTCTTTAGTCAAGACATGGGACTTTGCCAAAAAACTAAATCAAACTCAAACCATTTCTGAATACAAAACATTTTTTCAGAACGTCTTGTCAGATTTAGATATGGAAAATAATCATGTTCTTCAATCTATTTTTAATGACAAACAACCGCCCTCTGATGCCTCTTTTGATGTTGTAAAATCTTTTATAAAACAGGGGGAATACCAAAAGGCCATTGAAAAAATAAACAGTGTGTTTAACAATGGCATATTAGACTTTGAATATGTTAAATTGATGATCTTTTGTCTTGAAAAGACAGGAGATCTTGATAAGTTGGTAAACTTTCTCACAAACGTACTTGTTGAAAAAGATAGTTTTGAAAAAAAACAATTAGCGTACATTTATTTTAAGCTTGGTTCTACTTTACTTAGATTAAACAAAACAACTCAAGCAAGGGAATATTTCTGGAAACTAAAAAAATTATATCCTTCCTATCCAGGGCTAGAAGAAAAATTAGAAGAAATTGAAAAAAGAAGAATACGTTCAAAAAGCAGGTATGAATTACTTATAGAACAAAGATATATTACAGAAGAACAATTAAGAGAAGCCAAAGAAATGGCTTTAAAAGAGAACAAGGACTTAGATGAGATATTACTAAATAAATTTAATGTCCCCAAGAAAAAATTAGGAGAGTCTTTAAGTAGTTTTTACGATGTGCCCTTTGTGGAGTTTGATCCCAAGGTGTTACCACCCTACTCTGTGTTTGAAAAAAGAAAGCTGGATCCCAATTTTCTAAAACAGTACGAATGGGTACCATATAAAGAACAGGGAAACACAATCCAGGTACTCATGACCAATCCCTTTGATCTTGGCAGACTAGATGAGATAAAATTTATTCTAGGTACAAATCAGATCGAACCCCTGGTATCCACAAAAAACGACATAGAAGAATTTATTGACCATTTTTTTAAAGCACTCACAGCAGAAAACGAACTTTTAGAATTTGACGAAGAGATAGAAGAAGACATACAAGAAGATGTTGACGAACTTGAAGAGGAAATAACAGAACAAGACAGTGAAATTGTTAGACTGGTAAATGCTATTCTAGTAGAAGCGTGGAGAAAAAACGCATCAGATATCCACATCGAGCCCAACACTATTTCAAAGTATTGTCTAATACGAATGAGAGTTGATGGCACGTGCCATGAATTCAAAAAATTAAGACTCCATTATGCAAGGCCTATTGTGTCAAGGATAAAGATAATGGCAAGGCTGGACATTGCTGAAAGGCGTCTTCCTCAAGACGGTAAGCTAAAAATTAGATTGCCCAATATGAACAAAATAGTGGAGTATCGTGTGGCAACATTACCTACTATTGATAACCAGGAGGATGTGGTATTAAGGGTCCTATCCTCAGGAAAGCCAATCCCTGTTGATAAACTTGGACTTCTGCCCCATAACCTTGAAATATTTAAGGAAAACATAACCCAGCCCTATGGAATGATCCTTGTTGTTGGGCCAACAGGATCAGGTAAGACCACAACTCTACATTCGGCCCTAGGCTACATAAACAAACCAGACAAAAAGATATGGACTGCAGAAGATCCAGTTGAAATTACCCAAGAAGGACTAAGACAGGTCCAGATAAATCCCAAAATAGGCCTTACATTTGCGTCGGCTTTAAGGGCATTTTTAAGGGCAGATCCAGATGTTATTATGATTGGAGAAATGAGGGATAAAGAAACAGCACATATTGGTATTGAGGCATCCCTAACAGGCCATCTTGTATTCTCCACCCTTCACACAAACTCAGCCCCTGAGACAGTTACCAGATTGCTTGACATGGACCTAGATCCTTTCAATTTTTCAGACTCTTTGCTCTGCATACTTGCTCAAAGGCTCATAAAAACCCTATGTAATGAATGCAAAGAACCATATAGACCTACAAAGAAGGAAATAGACGAGTTGAGAAAAGAATTTGGTGAACATGATTGGGACAAATGGGTAAAAGAGGATGAAATAACATTATATAGGGCCAGGGGGTGTGCAAGTTGTATGAATGGATATAAAGGGAGAATGGGCATACACGAACTTCTAAAAAATTCAGATGAAATTAGATCCCTGATAAAAAAAAGGGCACCCACAGAAGAAATAAAAAAAGTTGCCATATCTGAAGGAATGCTCACCTTAAAACAAGATGGAATCTTAAAGGTTTTAAAAGGCTATACAGACATCCACCAGGTGAGGGCCGTGGCTGGAAAAAGTTAAAAATCCATTTTATCTTAACTCACCCAAATTTAGATGTAATCACTTTATTTTTATTTTACACCCTTGAAAGAAGAAAAAAGAAATGTTAATCCTTTTAACCAAAATAGATAATAAAAGAAATAAAACCCTTCAACTACCAAGGAGGTAGTGTCATGAGATCTTATTTACCATATCAATTGTTAGAGAGGAATTCTATTCTTTTTAGAGACAATAAATGTCTCTATGATAGCAACTTAAACCACTCTCTCACTTTTTTAGAAATATTAAATGAAACTGAACAACTAGCAGCAGGGCTAAAAAAACTGGGACTTAAACAAGGAGATAGAATTGGTGTAATTAGCAAAAACACCTACAGATTTTTTCCATTATTTTTTGCAGCTTCAAAACTAGGACTTATTTTAGTGCTAATAAATAAACGCCTTTCACCAGAAGAAAAAAAATTTATAGCCCTAGATACAACACCATCACACCTTTTCATAGATGATGAAGAAATAGAAATTTCTTCTGAAATAAAAAAAGAAAATTCCTCTGTAAAAGAAATATTTTTATTAACAGGAAATGAAGGGTCAATAAAAAGCTATACAGAACTTTTAGTTGCAAAGGACCCACACTCAGAAATAGACGCAAATGAAGATGATCCTTACATAATCATACATACAGCTGCTGTAGATGGAAAACCACGTGGGGGAGTGCTTTCACAAAAAAACATAGTGCTATCCTCCCTTCAAATTGCCTTTGAACTTTCATTAAGTGAAAGTGACGCATATTTAAATATATTACCTTTATTTCACATCATGGGCATAAATCTGGCCTTTTCCACCTATTTGTGTGGCGGCAAAAATGTAGTTATCCCATCTTTTGATAGGGAACTATCTGCCAGACTTATGAATGATGAAAAAATTACCTTACTAGGCACATTTCCACCAATCTTACAATCACTTTTAGATACAATGAAAAAATTAAATCTAAAGCCTAATTTCCTCAAAAAAGCAGTTGGATTAGAGCAAAAAGAAATAATAGAGAGATTAGAAACAGAAACCAGTGCTGAGTTTTGGTGGATGTATGGACAGACTGAGACCTCAGGACTTATCTGTCTTGGAAGAGATAGAGACAGACCAGGTGCTGCAGGTAGACCACTTGCACTAAGTGACGTGTTTATCGTAGATGAAGATGATAGAAAATTACCACCTGGAGAAGTTGGAGAAATAGCCCTTAAAGGACCATTGGTATTTCTAGGATACTGGAACAGGGATGATGATAACAAATATGTATTTAGAAATAATATCCACCATACTGGTGATCTAGCAATGATGGATGAAGATGGATATCTATTCTTTAAGGGAAGAAAACCAGAAAAAGAATTGATCAAATCTGGCGGAGAAAATGTGTTTCCAGCAGAGGTAGAAGAAGTGATTATGCAACATCCAGACATAATCGAGGTATGTGTTATTGGAGTACCTGACCCTAAATTTGGAGAAGGAATTGGGGCTGTATGTGTAAAAGAAAAAAATAGTACTCTAACAAAAGATGAATTAATTGAGTTTGTTGGATCAAGGATAGCAAGGTATAAAAAGCCAAGATATGTGCTATTTACAGACACTCTTCCAAAAGACAAAAATGGAAAGGTTGACAGGCAAAAGGTCAAAGAAAAATTTATTGAAAAATTAAAAAATTCCTAGTTGACATTTTTTCTAAAAGTGAGTAGAAGGAGAGTCATGGGAACAAAACTCGGGCTAGAATCCACCTCATTTAGTTTTTATTTTAGCTTTTTTTATTTTTGGTATTTTAGGGGTGGAGTCTGTGGCCCGGGTGGTGTGATGTAAATAAAACCCACAAAATCAAAAGGGCCGCAGGCTCCAGAAGCCAGCGGCCCTTTTTTTATGGTCGTTGGCTTTTGATTAAGGAGCTTTGGCCCGGATAAAAAACAAAACAGGAGGTTTAAAATGCATCTGGGCAAATCAATTAGACTTGAGAGGATCTTCAACAGAAATACTGGCAGGACTATTATAGTTCCATTAGACCATGGCGTTACTGTTGGACCAATTCATGGACTTGTGGATTTAAAAGAAACCGTGGACAAAGTTGCTGAAGGCGGAGCAAATGCTGTTTTAATGCATAAAGGACTTGTTAGATGTGGTCACAGGGAACATGGAAAGGATGTAGGACTCATAATTCATCTATCTGCAAGCACTCAACTGTCTCCTTATCCCAATGCCAAGACTCTTGTGGGCACTGTTGAAGATGCAATTAAACTTGGTGCAGATGGAGTATCTGTACATGTAAATTTAGGAGATGAAACAGAGAGATATATGCTTGCTGACCTTGGAAAGGTAACCAGTAAGGCTACAGAATGGGGCATGCCAGTACTGGCAATGGTGTATGCAAGGGGTCCAAAGATAAAAGATGGATATGATCCCGAAATTGTAGCCCATTGCGCTAGAGTTGGAGAAGAACTTGGGGCAGATGTGGTAAAGGTACCATATACAGGAGATGTAGAATCATTCAGTAAAGTTGTAGACGCATGTTGTATTCCAGTAGTAATTGCAGGGGGGCCAAAGATGGAAAACAAAAAACAGATTTTGACCATGGTGTATGAATCTATACAAGCAGGGGGAGCTGGTCTATCTGTTGGTAGAAATATATTCCAGGACGACGACCCTGCAACTCTAGTTAAGGCCCTTCATGGGATTGTGCATGAAGATATGAGTGTTGATGAGGCCCTTGAAATTGTAAATAATAAATAAGGAGCAA
>JAMOQN010000052.1 GCA_027063985.1 Desulfohalobiaceae bacterium | reverse complement strand
TATGAACTTGAAATTGCAAGAAAAAGTGGAGCAAGATTATTTCTTATAAATAATAGAAATCTAGATACATTAAAAGTTGATATCAATACCTCTAAAAATCTTATAGAAAAAAAACAAGATAAAGAGATCTGGATTTCAGCAAGTGGAATATCTTCACCTAAAACCGTGAAAGAGATGTTAAAAATAGGATATGATGGGTGTTTGATAGGCACCTATTTTATGAAACACAAAGACCCTGCAAAGGTGTTTGGTTATTTTGTAAAGGAACTGGATTGAAAGATTGGTCGATATTGAGTATTGGTATATTGGTGTATTAGTGTATTGGTATATTGGTATATTGGTATATTGGTGTATTGGTAAAAAACTATTAACCACTATACCACTAACCAATATACCATTAACCATTATACCACTAGCCACTATACAATTAACTACTATACCACTAACCAATATACCATTAACCAATATACCACAAATTGATTGAAAGATTGGTCGATATTGAGGTAGTTTAAATTTGGTGTATTGGTGTATTAGTGTATTGGTGTATTGGTAAAAAACTATTAACCACTATACCACTAACCAATATACCATTAACCAATATACCACGGAAAGGAGTAAATTAAATGCTCTTAAAAGTGTGTGGATTAACCAGATATGAAGACGTTGTGTTTTGCGATGATCTTGGAGTAGATCTAGTTGGGTTTATTTTCTTTAAAAAAAGCCCAAGATACATATCCGTGGATAAGGTAAAAAGTTTTTCTACAAAAAATGCAAAAAAAGTTGGAGTATTTGTGGATCACTCTGCTCATGAAATTCTAGAGATAATTGAATATGCAAATCTGGATCTTGTGCAGCTCCATGGAAAATATTCAGAAACAGATTGCGAGAAAATTGGAACACATAGAATAATTTTAACAAAATGGCCTGATGCATATAAAGATAAAAATGCATTTTTAAATGAAATACACAGGCTATCAAATAAATGTTTATATTTTTTGTTTGATGCAGGAATAAAAGGAGGTGGACATGGAACAAAAATAAAAAATATTTCCTTTTTAAAGGCCATTCCAGAAGAAATTAAATGGATCATTGCTGGTGGAATATCTTCAAATAATATAGAGGATATTTTGTGTGAGCTATCTCCAGATGGTATAGACGTAAATTCAGGTGTTGAGATATCTAAAGGCATAAAGGATAAAGATAAAATTATGGGCATTTACAAAAAAATAAAGGAGTTAAGATGAAAAAGGCATATTTTGGAGAGTTTGGAGGGCAATTTGTTCCAGAACTATTGATGCCACCCTTAATAGAATTAGAAGAGGCATATGAGCAAATTGTCCCATCAGAAGATTTTCAGAGAGAATTTAATTCAATATTAAAGGATTATGTAGGCAGGCCCACTCCCCTTACCTTTTGTAAGAATTTGAGCTCAGAACTTGGCTTTAATCTCTGGTTAAAAAGGGAGGATCTTGCCCATAGTGGGGCCCATAAAATCAATAATACAATTGGTCAGGCACTTTTAACCAAGTATATGGGCAAAAAAAGATTAGTGGCTGAAACTGGCGCTGGACAACACGGAGTTGCAACAGCCACTGCTGCAGCATTACTTGGACTTGAGTGCATAGTCTTTATGGGTGCAAAGGATGTAGAAAGACAGGCCCCAAATGTAAAGAGGATGGAGCTTTTGGGGGCTGAGGTAAGGCCTGTATATTCATCCACCCAAACATTAAAAGATGCAATAAATGAGGCCCTTAGATATTGGATATCTCATCAAAGGGATACCCATTATTGTCTTGGCTCTGTTGTTGGTCCACACCCATTTCCTGCCCTAGTAAGGGATTTTCAATCTGTTATAGGAAAGGAGGCAAAGGAACAATTTTTAGAAAAAACAAATAGACTTCCAGACCATGTAATTGCCTGCGTGGGCGGTGGATCAAATGCAATGGGAATCTTTTATGAATTTTTAGAACACAGGGAAGTAAAATTAACAGGAGTTGAAGCTGCTGGTGAAGGCACTCCCAATTGCTACCACTCTGCCACCTTAAACAAAGGAACCCTTGGTATCCTCCACGGCACAAAGACCTATCTTTTACAAACTGAAGATGGACAAATCCTACCATCTCATTCTGTTGCCCCAGGGCTCGATTATCCAGGTGTGGGACCTGAACACGCATATTTAAAGGAGACAAAAAGGGCAGAATATGTTTGCGTAACAGATGAACAAGCACTCTCGGCCTTTAAAGTTCTCTGCAAAAAGGAAGGGATAATCCCGGCCCTTGAGAGTTCACACGCCCTTAGCTTTGCATTAAATCTAAAAGGTAAGGTGAAAGAAAATTACCATGTAATTGTAAATCTCTCAGGCAGAGGCGATAAAGACCTGGATATTGTATTTAAGCATTTGAAATAAAAAATGGAGGATAATTGATGTCACTAAATAAATTTGAGAAAATTTTTCAAGATAAGCAAAAAAAAGGCAAAAAGGCTATTATGCCCTTTTTGCCAGCTGGATATCCAGACAAGGAAAAATTTTGGGAATATATAAGAGAAATGGACCAACTGGGAGCTGATATAATTGAAATAGGTGTTCCATTTTCAGATCCAGTAGCTGATGGCCCAGTTGTGGAAAAGGCATCTAATATTGCGCTTAAAAATGGGGTCAATTTAAAATGGATAATTGATAATCTAACAGAATACAGAGTTTTCCTTGATTGTGAGATAGTACTTATGGGTTATTGCAATCCCTTTTTTAAATATGGTTATGAAAAACTGGCAAAGGACATGAAAAATGCTGGAGTATCTGGAATAATTATAGCTGATTTACCTTTAGAAGAAAGCATTAAAATAAAGCCTATTTTTGATGCTCATGATATATCTTTAATCTATCTGGTAGGTTTAAATACATCAAAAGAGAGACTGGAAAAATATGCAAAATTTGCCTCTGGATTTGTCTATTTTGTATCAGTGCTTGGAACAACTGGTGCAAGGGACAAATTGCCAGAGGAGCTCAAAGAAAAATTAAAATTGGCAAGGGATATATTTGACCTTCCTATTTCTATTGGATTTGGTATAAAATCCCCATCTCAAGTTAAAGAAATAGAAGAATATATAGATGGAATTGTATTTGGGAGCTCAGTAATTGAACATATAAATAAGGGTAAAGATATAAAAGATTTTTTTAAGGCATGGATATAAATTTAGGCCCAGGTTTTAGGACCTGGGCTGCACTTATTACTTTTCACATTTTAGCATAAATTCTCTCAAAGTCTTCTTCTCTGAGCTTACTAAAAGACGATGTATCAAAACCAAGTCTTTTTTTCATGGCTTTGCTTCCTTATTAAACAAACTTCACATCCCCCAGATCCATATCTCTTTACCTCTGTATTTTTCCCTTTTCTCAAATATCTTCTCATCCCATGATTTGCCCTTTGTCTTATCAAATATCACAAGATGTCCTTCATCTGCTCCACATCTGTCCATATATTCATAGGTCTGAGATAGACCTTCCTCTATGGTCTTTTCCAAACTTTTGTATAAAACCTTAAGCTCTATCACCACCTTTTGCGTCTTCTTTGCTTCAAGAAGAC
>JAMOQN010000051.1 GCA_027063985.1 Desulfohalobiaceae bacterium | reverse complement strand
TCGCTACTTCTTTAGTTGTAAATAGGATAGTCATAAATTTGATTCCTCTATTTCTGACAATTTGTTTTTAATTATTCTTGTAAGTTCTTCTTTGTTCAAGGCAGTCTTAATATGTAATCTTTCTCCATCTAACAACATATTCGTGGAGGTTTTGAAATTATATTTTTTCGCTTCTTCGGAATCTAAGGTGTAGATTTTTAAATCCAGTTTATTTTTAAATAGCTCCTTCATTTCTTTGGCTATTCCAATAGCCATTTTACACGTCTTTCATGCAGGATTACCGCTGTGAAAAACCTCTAACTTAAGCATTTTTTCCCCCTTTTCTAAATAATCTTTTATAGAATAAAAAAGAGGCTAATAACACCCAAGAAAAATGTCAATATAATCTTATCTCTTTTTAAAATAAGCAAGATATTCCTGATTTCCCTTTGGACCTTTAATCTTTGAAGGAATTACACCTAGAAATATCATTTTTAGTTCCTTTTTCGCAAAATCAACTACTTTATTAATTGCCTTTTGCTGTAACATTTTATCCCTTACCACGCCTTTTCCAACCTCTTTTTTACTCAGTTCAAATTGTGGTTTTATAAGACAGATAAGTTCTCCCTGAGGTTTTAAAAATTGAATGGATGGGGGAATTACTTTTGTTAGAGAGATAAAAGAACAATCAATTGTCACAATATCTACCTGTTCTGGGATTAAATTTGGGTCTATATATCTAATGTTTGTTTTTTCAATATTAACTACCCTTGGATCCTTTCTCAATTTATAGTGGAGCTGGCCATATCCCACATCAACTGCATATACTTTTTTTGCCCCATGTTTGAGACAGCAGTCAGTAAATCCACCAGTAGAGGCTCCAACATCAAGCACTATTTTTTCCTTAAGATTTATTTGAAATTCTTTTATCGCAGTAAGTAGTTTAAGTGCCCCCCTGCTGACAAATTTATCTTGCTCTTTTATGATTATTTTTTCTGTTATTTCAACTAATTGTCCTGGTTTTTTTATTTGTTCCAATCCTCCATTTTTTTTAATAAATGCAAGGCCTGCCATAATTAGCCTTTTTGCCTTTTCTCTACTTTCTGAAAGTTTCCTTTCAACCAGGAGTTGGTCTGCCCTTAATTTATTTTTTGCCATACTTGAAATTTGTGTTGGTTTAGGATAGTTAGTTTGAATACAATGGAAGATAAGATACAGATTATTTTTGTTTTTTTGATTAATCTATAAGGCGTTGAGGGTAAAGCTTTTTTTGCAGAAATTTTAGTATTGAATTTTTTTGAATAGGATTTATTGTGTTTTGTGATTAAATGACATATTTTAAAAATTAAAAAAGGAGGACTTAAGATGGCTGTAAAGATAGGTTTAAATGGTTTTGGGAGAATAGGTCGTTATGTCACCAGGCTGCTGGCAAATGATCAGGATGTGGAAATAGTTGCAGTAAACGCACGTGCCGACAATAATACTTTAGCCCATTTACTGAAATATGATTCAGTGCACAGGACATTTGAAGGTGAAGTTGTGCCAAATGATGAGGGATTTTTGTTAAATGGAAAGCAGATAAAGGTCACGAGAAAAGGTCCAGGGGAATGGGAATGGGGTGCTTTAGGAGTTGATATTGTGCTTGAGACCACGGGAAAGTTCAGGGACAGGGAGTCTTGTGAAAAACACCTATCATGTGGGGCAAAAAAGGTCTTAATTGGGGCTCCAGGTAAAAATCCTGATATTACAATAGTTATGGGAGTTAATGATTCAGAACTAAAGCCTGATCACAATATCATCTCCAATGCCTCATGTACAACCAATTGTATGGCACCACCAACCAAGGTTATTCATGAAAATTTTGGTATTGTCCGCGGGCTTATGACCACTGTTCATTCATACACAATGAGCCAGAGGATCTTAGATGGCTCTCATAAGGACCTAAGGCGTGCCAGGGCAGCTGCCATGTCCATGATCCCAACCACAACAGGCGCAGCAAAGGCAGTAACTGAAGTTATTCCAGCTTTAAAAGGTAAATTAAATGGTATGGCTATAAGGGTTCCAACCCCAAATGTATCCTTGGTAGATTTGACTGTTGAATTAGAAAAAGAGGTCACTAAAGAAGATTTAAATAATGCCCTTAAAAAGGCATCAGAAAATGAATTAAAGGGAATTATGGATTATACTGAAATTCCACTTGTATCTGTAGATTATGTATCAACTTCCTATGCAGGCATTGTAGATGGGCCACTTACTGAAGTTATAGATGGAAAACTTGCCAAACTCATTATTTGGTATGACAATGAATCTGGCTTTTCAAATCAGCTTGTAAGACTTACAAAAAAGGTTGCCACAATGTTATAAAAATATTTTTCATAACCTGGAAAAGAGGGCAGGCCATCCTGCCCTTTTTATTTTAATAAAAAAGGAGCTTGGGATGGATTTTGTGCATCTACATTGCCATACAGAATATTCTCTCTTGGATGGCGCTATTAGGATAAAAGATTTGTGTGACAAGGCATTAGAGTTTGGTATGGATACAGTTAGTATTACTGACCATGGAGCAATGTTTGGATGCCTTGAATTTTATTTAACTGCCAAAAAATATGGTCTTAAACCCATTATAGGGTGTGAGGTCTATGTAGCTCCTGAACATAGAAAAAAGAAAGGGGGAGGATCCATAGGTGAGGCGGGATATCACTTGGTGCTTTTGGCAAAAGACAACGTTGGTTATCATAATCTGATTAAATTAGTAAGCCTTGGCTATTTGGAAGGATTTTACTATAAACCCAGGATAGATCATGAGCTACTTCAAAAATATAGTGAAGGGTTAATTGGACTATCTGCCTGCTTAAAAGGAGAAATACCCTATGTGTTAATGAGAGAGGGGATGGAGAGAGCTATTTCTGTTGCTAAAAAATACTCTGATTTATTTAAAGGCAGGTTTTATCTTGAGCTAATGGCAAATGGTCTTGAAGAGCAAAAAGAATTAAACGAGAAATTAATTGAGCTATCAAAAGCAACTAAATTGCCTTTAGTTGCAACAAATGATTGTCACTATTTAACCAAGGAAGATGCCCATGCTCATGATATTTTGTTGTGTATCCAAACCAACTCTCAGTTTGATGACGCAAAAAGAATGCGTTTTGGTTCGCAGGAACTATACTTTAAATCTCCTGAGGAAATGTTTAAGGAATTTTCCCATGTGCCTGAAGCTATAGAAAACAGTGTTAAAATTGCCAGGGAATGTAGTGTGGAGTTGAAGCTTGGTGAGCATCATTTTCCTGTTTATGTTCCCAAAGGTGGCGGAAGTTTAGAAGAAGAATTTAAGAGATTGGCAAGACAAGGTTTAAAAGAGAGATTAAAACAACTTAAATATCCTGTTGATGAAAAGGAATATTACGATCGTTTAGAGAGGGAAATAGAAGTTATATGTAAAAAGGGCTTCCCTGGATATTTTTTAATTGTTCAAGACTTTATCACATGGGCAAAGTCTCAGGGTATACCAGTTGGCCCAGGGCGGGGGTCTGCAGCAGGGTCCCTTGTTGCCTATGCCCTGAAAATTACCAATTTAGATCCAATAAGATATAATTTGCTTTTTGAGAGATTTTTGAA
>JAMOQN010000050.1 GCA_027063985.1 Desulfohalobiaceae bacterium | reverse complement strand
TTTTTGATACAATATTTTTTAAATCCTTTTCTAAGTCTTCTACTATATAATCAGATAGTTTAAACTTATCTGGCAAATTACTGGATTCTCCAATATAGATGGACTTTTTGTCTTTATTAGACTTAAATATCCTTAAGAAATGTGTTTTAGAATTAGTAACTAATTGGATTTCAATATATTTTGTTTCTGTAGATTTATTTTTTGGTGTCTTTAAAAAGGATTCACATTCTATTGTTTGTAATTGTTGAATTAAATCAACTATTTTGTTATTTGTCTTTTTATCTGATATCCATTGATTATTCTTTTTGGTTAAAATTAAATCCTTCCCTTTAAAATTTATTTTTAATTTTTTCACGTCATCTACATTAAATACAAGCAAATGTTTATCACGTAACTCGTCTAAATCTGTATCAAAAGTTAGCTTTAGGTTTCCCTGTGCTAGATAAATAGCACGTTTATTTTCTAATTTTATATAAGTAGAACTATAATTAGGTGACAATTTTCCAATGCTAAAAACCAATATTTTATTTTTTTTATCCCAAACAGAGATCTTTATTCTGTTTTCACTATCAAGTAAATATCTTTCATAATCATCTCCTTTTGAGACCTGTGAGAGTAATTTTAAATTTGAAATGTCATTTAATATATAATCTATTTTTTTGTTATCTACCTTGTATTTTGGATTATTATTTATTATCCATACGTTTTCTTTTTTTGTTAAAATTATGGAATTTTGTTTTCCTTTATTTATCACTATTCTGGTAATTTGATTTTTATTAATTTTGGGTATTGATGGTAATTTATAGTGAATTTTATTTCGTTTATCTATATAAAGAATAGTAGTTAAAAATATAATTATCAAAATTAAAATAATATATTCCATATATTTTTTCATATATGGATCTCCTTTAATGTGGTATAGTTATATAAACATCTCTTTTATTTTTCTTCTTTTTCTATTTCTAAGAATTTTTATAAAAAATCCAAATATTAATACGATAATTGGAAGTATTAGAATATTAAAAACTTTAATTTGGGTCTTTATTGAGTCTGATATGTCATATAATGGATTGAATTCTTCTGTTTTAGCTCTTAGTATAGCCCTATCTATTTTGTCATTTAGTACATCTATAATATTCATTACAAAAATAGAATTTGGAGTGTCTCCTTGTGCATCTATAACAGAATCCGTTAAAATATCAGATGATCCAATTATAAATATTTTACCATAACCCCTATCAATTTTAGTACCTTTAGTAATAAGATTTTTTATTTTTTGTTTTTTATCATTTTTTATTTCTTTTGTTTTTTGCTTTTTCATTTTTGTTTTTTCTTCTTTTGGAGGAATTGGTTTGTTTTTAAAATAACTTTCAAATTCACCTGAAATAATATAAGCCAGAGGAATTTTTTTCATTTTTTCTTGATTTGGAGGATAGATATATAATGGATTAAGGGTCTGAATATTTTTTGCCTCCCAGGAATTTTTAGAACTGGTAAAAAGTAGGTCCACTTTGTAATTCTTTGATAGTTTCTTATTCAAGTCAATTGGAGAATTTTTCAACATAACCAGCCCATTAATATTTTCCAGGTATTTTAACTTATGGTTAATATTTTTAGACTTAATGAGTGGAGCAAAATAAATAGGTCTTTCTCCGCCTCCCTGTTCTCTTGGAAGCCTCTGTTTGAAACAGTTTTTATCCATTACAATGGAATTTTTGATTTTTATTCCATAGTGTTTGAGTAGTTTTTCCAATCCAGTTTTATTGTTGAGAAGCATAGACTGTCTTCCTGGTATTTCCTTAAATTTGTCTAAAAATATAGCGAGATTTGTACCGTGCATTAGTGCCTGATCTATTTGAAAAAGCTCATAGTCGCTAAACTCTGTTTTTGGTCCAGCGATTATTAGTGTCTTAAGATTTAAGGGTATTTGTTTTTTTATGTCTATTTCTTTGATATCATAACACTCTGACAATAATTTTCTAAAATTATTTGCTGAAGACACCTCTCCAAAAGGGCTGCTATATAGGGGTAATGTGTCGTGGCTAGTAATATATCCAATAGATTGGTTAATATGGAGTAGTGATTGTATAGATGTTTCTATAATATCCTTTAAATCTTGAATGGGTGTAAGTAGATATTGGGTTCCTATTAAGGGCAGATTTATCACTCTTAGCAGGGGAACTGGTATGTGTTCCTCGTTATATTCCAGCACTAATCCTATACCACCCTCTCCTGATTTAAGGTCTGCCTTTTTGAACTCTGGCCATTTCAAAATTTGGATTCCAAGTTTATTGAGTTCTTCTTCGTTTGTATTAGATACAATGAGATCTATGAAATTATAATTTAATTTATTATAATATTTTTTATTTAAATCTGCTATAACCTTTTTAACTTGACTGGGATAATTGTTTAGCTCCTTTAATCCTAAATATGGTGCTATCTTAAAAAGATCTTTAGACAAATATAAGTTAATATTTATATTCCCTTTGAGTGCCAGAAGATAGCTCACTTTGTTTATGAGTTTTTCCATTGAAGAAGTAAGTAGATATTCTAGCCTCTTAGTAGTGTTAATTACTGGTATTTTATAAATAGCATCTCCGTGTATTAATACTATCCCCATGTAAACGCTCTGGTATTTTAATTCGTCTTTTTTTATTACCTGCACCTGCACAGGAGTAATTCCGTATTCAGATGCAAGCTTTTGGAAATTTTTATTTTTGGGATCTACAAACTCATAATTGAAATTATTATTTGAATATTCACTATATTCCTCAAGTAAGTCTTTTAAATATTGTTTAATTACATTGTAAGGTGGGGGTAAGTCCTTGCTAAAAAAGCATTTAATAGTAAGTGGCTCAGTAATTCTTGATACAACCTGGATACTTTTTTTAGAAAGGGAATACATTTTTGTCTTTGTTGTATCAATTTTTACGAAGTGATTTTGACATACCATGTTGATTAAAATTATTATTATAACATATAAAAAGAACTTAGTATATTTTTCCCCCATAAATAGGCTCCTATTTAAATCTATTTTCTATATGAGAGTGAAATATTTGTTGCGTATAAGAAGATAAAAATTATGCTGAAGAAATATATAACATCCCTAATGTCAAATAGTCCTTTTGAGAAATTTTGAAAATGAAAGTTAGATGATAAGTAATTAAAAAAAGTTACAACTGACTCTGGCATAAATAAGAGAAGTTTATCCATAAGACTAAGTAGGATACAAATTAGAGATCCTATAATAAAGGCGTTTATTTGATTTTTTGTAAGAGAAGAAGCAAAAAGCCCAATAGATGCATAGCTTATTCCCAGTAAAAAAGCACCAATATATCCGCATATTACAGGCCCCCAATCTAAGTTCCCAATAAAACTTATACTAATAGGAAAAAACAGGGTGGGGAGCAACATAAAGAATATAAAACAACAAAGTGCTAAAAATTTTCCGAAAATTATATCATTTAACTTCACAGGAAAAGTTGCTAGTATCTCATATGACCCAATACTAAATTCTTCTGAAAAGCTCCTCATGGTAATAGCAGGCACAATAAAAGACATAGTAATTGGCAATAGTTCAAAGAAATCTCTGAGAGATGCCTGGTTTAGTATGAAAAAGGTTGAGAAAAAAAACCACCCGCTTATTAAAATAAAGATTGAAATGATTATGTATGCAATTGGTGAATAAAAGTAGTCTTTGAGATCCTTTAAACAAATAGGGAAGATCCTCTGCATACTAATTCTCCGTAGTGATTTCTTTAAAGATTTTTTCAAGGGATGTCTTCTTTTTAGAGAATTCAAGTATTATCCAGTCTCTTTGTTTGATTATATTGTATATTTTTTCTCTAATATCGTTTTTTAGTGTCAATTCAATGTCTAATGTATCATCTTTCTCTTCAATTAAATTAATAGCTATTATTTCTTCTATGCCTTGAAAACAATTTTTTACTTGATCAAAATTGGCTTTTTTTAATGATAGATTTATTATAGTCTTACCAAGATACTTTTCTTTTAATTCTGATGGAGTTCCATCAGCTACAATTTTGCCTTTATTTATAATAATAACTCGACTACACGTAGCTTCTACTTCACTTAAGATATGACTCGATAAAATTACAGTTTTTTTCTTTCCTATTTCCTTAATTAAATCCCTTATTTCCAATATTTGATTTGGATCTAGGCCTGTTGTGGGTTCATCTAAAATCAATACTTCTGGATCGTGGAGCAAGACACTTGCTAATCCTACCCTTTGCAAAAGACCCTTTGAGAGATCCCCTATGTCCTTTTCTAAAATGTCTTTTATTTGACAACGATTAGCCACAGATTTAATTTTGGACAATAGATTTTTCTTGTCTATTCCTCTAATAGCTCCAACATAGCTAAGATACTCATATACCATTAGATTTTTGTAAATTGGGACAGACTCGGGTAGATAACCCATAATAGCTTTAATTTTCAAATAATCGTCTATTATATTGTATTTTTTAACTTTTATAGACCCAGAGGTAGGTTTTAAATATCCTGTTAACAATCTAAGAGTTGTAGTCTTTCCTGCCCCATTTGGTCCAAGGAGACCCACTATTTCTCCTCTGGAGACCTTGAAACTGATTTTATCCAGCGCTAAAAACTTGTTGTAGTATTTTGTTAAGTCTTTTACTTCAATCATACTGCAGTATTACCTGAAAGATTTTATTTAGTTTTGTAAATAAGATAATATTTTATTTTTTATAACTAAAGATGCTTCTCTGTCTCCCAAAAAACCAATTCTTATACCGACCCAGGTACTATTGTTACCTATATTTTTCATCTTTACTGTTACCTTATCTCCATTTTTTCTTATTCCAATAATTTTGGCTTCAAGTAAGTCCCTATATTCAGATGAGAGTTCTATTTTTAAGGAGTCAAATGTTAATTTTGTTGCTCCATAGACCTGGTTTAAAGAATTATTACATGTAAATTCCAATTGACCATTGAGATACTTGTATCCAGTAACACCTATTCCAGCTCCTGCACCAAACCAAAATATAGCGCATCCATATAAATTGACAAAAAACAGAATTAAAAAATAATTCTTGAATTTCATTTATAACTCCTGGCCAATATTTTATGAACAACCTGGTATTTCATATGTGGTGCAACTATTTTCAGGGCCACATTGCCTGGTGGTAGAAGAAATTCTTGCACTGCTATCTGAGCCCATAATATAAGATGTGCGACTAATGACCCTTTGCATATCCTCACTACCACATTTTTCACATTTTATTTTTATTTCTTGATTTGAACTGGTGACTATTATCTCTTGCAAGTGATTACATTTTAAACATTTAAATTCAAATATTGGCATATACCCTCCACTGGCTAGTTTGATATTTTAAATTCATCCCTTCTATTTTTTGCCCACGCTTCTTCGTTATGACGAGGATCAATGGGCCTTTCTTCTCCGTAACTAACAATACTCAAACGATCTGCCTCTATTCCCAGCATTATCAGATATTCATAAGCAGCTCGTGCACGTCTTTCTCCAAGTGCAAGATTGTATTCCTCAGTACCCCTTTCGTCACAATGGCCTTCAATGACTAATTTTACTGAAGGATATTTTAAAAGGATTTCTGCCTTTTTTTTCAGAATTTCTTTTGCGTTGTTATTTAATTCGTAAGAATCAAAGGCAAAATAAATCCTCTTTTTTATTTCTTTTTCAGCCTCTTCAGGTAAGACTATCTTATTTGATTCTTTATTAAGATTTTCAGAACTTATTTCTTCTGATGTTACAGCATATTCATCTACTTTACTACCTTGTTCCGGGCCAGTTTTTATATTACTGGTTGTTTTTTTTGTCAAATCCTCCTGTGTTAGAGAAGTAGATTGACTTTGTTTAACTGTTGGTTGTGAATGAGTGGGTATTTTTTTCTTTGCACAACCAACCACTAAAAATCCTACAAACAAAACTGTGATTACCTGTAAAAATAATTTTCTCCACATACGCTCCCTCCTTTAGTTTCAAAAAGGTGTTTTACTCCATGCTACAGATGTAGCTTCCCCTTCTCCTGTATTTACAACCCTTGGATGGGTACCATCCTTTGTGGTGATATAAATTTTATAGGTTCCAGACCTATTTGATGTAAACGCAATAAAATAATCGTCTGGGCCAAATACTGGATGTTCATCATTTCCTGGACCATTTGTGATTATTTTTTCTTCTAATGTTTTTAAATCTGTAAGTACAATTCTATGTCCTTTATCTGTTAATGTAGAATAGACGATATACTTTCCATTACTACTAATGCATGGATTTGTATTATATTTACCAAGATAACTCACTCTGATGGTCTTTTTATTTTTGAAATCATATAAAAAAATGTTTGGATTGCCATATATACTGGATACATAAGCCATCTTGTCTCCCTTTTTATCAAAACTAGGTGAAATATCAATGGCCCATGAACTAACTAGTGCTTTTTTTACTTTAAATTTTTCATCTAGTAAATAAATATCTGGATTCCCTTTCATATCTGAACTAACGACAATTTCTCCATTGGGCGTGAAACTAGGAGATATAATAGTATTTCCTGGGATAAATACATTTTTAATAGTGCCGTCTGCTGACCAAATTAGCAATTTATGCTGATTATTAGAGAGATAGGTAAAGGCCAATTTCTTTCCATCCCATGACCAGGCTGGAGACAAAACAATGCCCTTTAAAAAGGTAATTTGTTTTTGAAGATACCCTTGAGGGGTAGATATAAACAGGTTTTTTGACCCGTTTTTAAGCCTTTTCACAAAGGCAATTTTTGACTGAAAAAAACCAGATCTACCAGTTAATTTCTTCATAAAGAGTCCACAAAACTTATTGGCAGCAAGATAAGTATGAACTTGTTTGTTTATAATGTATCCCCTGCCCAAATAAAGGGATGGAGTATAAACATCAAATGTTCTAACCTCGATTTTTATATTTTGTTTTTCTATTATTTTCCAGCCAATTGTAATTAAAAGGTCTATTTTGTTTAACGCAAATTTCCCAAAATCAATATCCCTTAATGTTACACCATTTATCTTTTCACCACCAATCAGTGCATCAGGGTTTATTAAATTTAAAAAAGGCAAATACGATAAATTGTTCAAAAATATCTGATAAAATTTATCTACTAATTCTTTAGTTGAATTGTCATAATTTTTTTGTGTACCTAAAAATATAGGAGGAATTAGAGTTATATTTAATTGTGGTTGTCCTGGTTCCAAGATATTTAAATGAAGGACATTTTTTTGAGAATATCCCATGTTTGATACAGATAGAAACAGATATATGATACAGATAATGATTCCAATTTTTTTCATTTTTCACTTTCTCCACCAAATGTTATAGTAATAATTACTTTTTTATTTTTACCAATGATGGATAATGGAAGTGGATCTAAATTTTTTGTTTCTTTTATAGCCTTTACCACTGAATTGTCAAAAATTTTATTTCCTGAAGATTTATTAAATTTAATATCTATAATATTCCCATCTTTATCGATCACTATTGCCACTTCAGCCGATAAATTGGGTTGTTTTACTGGATATCTCCAATTTGCCTTTATTTTGATTTCTGCGATGGCTTTATATTTTTCTACAGAGTCTTTGATATCTTCTTCAATTATATCTCCTTGATTATGTATATTTTTTGATATATTTTTAACTTCCTTTTTAATTACTTCTTTTTCTATTTCCTCTTTTTTTAAAGCTGCTAATACATCTTTAAAAGCACTTTTTACTAACTTTTCTTTTTGTTTTACTACATTTATTTTAGCTGGTTTCTTTTTGATCCTTTTTTTTGTTTTTTGCGGAATTTTAATTACTTTTTTTTTGGATGCTGTATGCAAGGTTTTCCTTTTAATAATTTTTGCTTTTTTGGGGATGGAATGTACTTTTTTTATAGGCTTCTCTTTTTGTGGCTTTAGTCTAATAATACTTACCTTGTATGTATTTTTTTTATCTAAATCAATTGTAACGTTATTTTTTGTTATAAATATGGAAATATAAACAATAAATAAATGTAATATGATTGAGCATAATAAACTTATAAATCGCATTATTTACTTTTTTTATTTTCTGGCTCTGCGATGATACCTAGTTTTTCTATGCCAGCATCTTTAATGTATCCCATTACTTTTACTATAAAGCCATAAGGAATATTTTTATCCGCCTTTAAAAAAACCATTTGATTTTTATTTGATACCAATCTTTTTAAATAATCTGTCAACTTATCAATTTTAAGCTTATATTTATCTATAAAGATGTTTTTGTTTTTATCTATAGATATAATGATTTTATCTTTACCTTTTTTTAAGGTACGTACAGCTTTAGTTTCTGGTACATCAACTTTAATACCTTTAACTAAAAGGGGAGCAGTTATCATAAATATTATCAACAATACTAGCGTTACATCTACAAAAGGAGTAACATTTATATCAGCAATGAATTTTTTGTTTTGAAATTTTGATGTCATTTTTATTCATTTTTATTTGAATTACTAGCTGAAAATATTGTGAGTTCCCTTTTAACCATATTTATAAATATATTTTTATAGGTTGTATACAGGTTTTCAATTCCTGTTAAAATGGAGATAAAGCTGTTATATGCTATTGATGCTGGAATTGCCACTGCAAGCCCAATTGCCGTTGCTATCAAAGCTTCAGCAATTCCAGGTGCAACAGTGGCTAGGCCTGCGCTTTTCTGAAGTCCTATAGAGTGAAAGGAATGCATAATACCCCAAACAGTTCCAAATAGTCCTATAAAAGGAGCAGAATTAGTACAGGTGGCTAGAAATGAAAGAGAAGAAGAATATTCCATTAATTTTTCAGAGATAAGGTTATTTATTGTATTTTCTATGGATTGAGATGCTATTTCAGGTTTTTTTAAATCATTAATTTTTGATTTTTCAATTTGTTTAATTTCATTTAAACAAGCTATAGAAATTTTATATATTGTCGAGTTGTATCGAGTCCTCAAGGTTTTCAATGCTGAAGCAAGATCATGTGATTCTTTAAGGAGCCTAATATCCCTTTTAAGTTCTTTTTTTATCTTGTAAAATGATATTGCTTTATAGAAAATAATGGTCCAACTAATAATGGACATTGCACCTAGGATACCCAATACTATTTTTACCACAAGTGTTGCATTTAGGATTAGGTAAAATATTCCTGTTGTAGATTCTATCCCCATTTTAATTCCTTAGTTGGTTTTATCTATTTAAAATATTATTTAAGATTGTTTCTGAATTGTGCTCTATTTGTATATAATCTTTATAAGTGAGTCCAGCACCCATGGCAATCAATTTTCTTTTTTCAACAAAAATTAGGTCCTGAGGAGAATGGGCATCATTATTTATAACAAGTTTTGCTCCATATTTTTTGGCAAGTTTAGCCACGTGTCCATTGGTGAGTGAATGGCCAGATCTTGTGGTAATCTCCAAATAGACTCCTGAATCAGCAGCTAGTTTTACTTCTTCCTCTGTAATTAATCCTGGATGGGCCAGGATATCACATCGTCCCTCAATTGCAGCCAAGTTAGTGCCCTTTTCAACTGGTTCAACAATGGTTTCCCCGTGTACCACCACTAACTTAGCTCCAAGATTTCTGGCCTTTTTGATTAAATCAGAAATTAATGGCGGTGGTACATGAGTTATTTCAACACCCACAATTACGTCCATTGAAGAGACCATACAAAGGTCTCTTACACCACCAAGTAAGCTTTTTAAGACGTGTTCAATGTTTGTGTGGTCCACGTGATCTGTAATAGCTATTGCCTTATATCCCGCTGTTTTGGCCCTTTGGATTAGTTCAGCGGGGATTAGCTCGCCATCGCTGAATACTGTATGTGTGTGTAGGTCAATCATATTCCCATGAATCCCGGTTTAAGTTATTTACATCTTATACTTAAATTCCTCATCTCCAATCCGTTCCAGTAGTTCAGTCCACTTTTCTGCTTCTTCGTCTTTTAACACCACTTCATGGTCTTTATTTAAATGTTTTTGTAGATCTTCAAGAAGGGTTTCATTGGCAAATATTTTTGCATCGCACCTAATTGCAAGGGCTATGGCATCTGAGGGCCTTGAGTCAATTACATAGACAGTATCTTCTTGTTCTATGTGTATTTCTGCGTAATAAGTCCCTTCTTTTAATGACACAATACATACCTTTGTTATTTTTGCCCCCATGGTCTCGAGGATGTTAATCATGAGATCATGGGTTAATGGACGGGCCATATTTATTTTGTTTAGACTGATAGATATAGACATGGCCTCCATTGCCCCAATCCATATTGGTAACACCTTTTTTTCTTCAATATCTTTTAATATTAAAATAGGGACCTGCGATTGTTCATCAAGTGCAAGTCCAAATATCTTCATTTCTACCATATTATTTTCTCACCTCCCCAAATAAAGAATGTTTTTTCACTTCTGTAATTTTTATGTTTACAATTGAACCTATAAAAACAGAGGGAACCATTTCCTTGTTAACTAAAAAATTAACTACCCTGCCTCCAGGTTCTCGCCCCCTAAAAGAGACAACTCCTTTCTTTAGTTGTTTAGAACTCCTTCCTTCAACTAATACTTCAACAGTTTGGTTATGAAGTTTATTCATGGATTTTAGAGTAAGTTCGTCTTGGATATTTTGCAACTCCTTAAGTCTTTTTGATTTTACCTCCTCAGGGACCTTAGGTTCCATCTTTTCTGCCCTTGTCCCTGGTCTGTCAGAGTATTTAAAAGAAAAACTGCTGTCAAATTCAACTCTTTTGACCATATCCAAGGTTTCTCTAAAATCTTCTTCCCTTTCACCTGGAAAACCCACGATCAGGTCTGTGGTTATCACTATATCTTCCCTTACCTTTCTCAGTTTATCAATTATCCTGAGATAATCTTCTTTTAAGTATTTTCGACCCATTAGCTTTAATATCCTGTTTGATCCAGCCTGTAGAGGAAGATGTATAGCAGGACATAGATTGTCTAACTTCCCAAAAAGTTCAATCAATTTATCTGATATGTCCTTTGGATGAGATGTTGTGAACCTAATTCTTTTTAACCCTTCTATTTTTGATACTTTAACAAGTAAGTCTTCAAAGCTTACGCCATCACCATATTTATCCTTACCATAGCTATTCACATTTTGACCAAGAAGCATTATTTCTTTCACTCCAGCATCCACCAATCTCTTACACTCTTCAAGGACTTTTTCGCTGTGTCTGGATTTTTGCCTACCTCTGGTATAGGGGACAATACAATAAGCACAAAAATTATTACAACCCTGCATAATATTAACATATGCTACAGGGTGATTATTTAATAACTCCTCTTCGATCACTATATCCCTTTCTGGATAAAAATCTTTAAAATCCAATAAACTTATTTTAAGGGAAGGTGTGGAAATTAGCTTGGTGATAGTCTGAGGCACATAAGGGACTCCATCTGTACCAAAAATCAATCTGACAAATGGAAATTTTTTCCAGATTTTTTCACCAAGTTGTTGGGCAACACAACCACCAACCCCCACTATGAGCTCTGGATTTTTTTTAAAATAGGGGTATATTCTGCCAAGAAAACTATAGAGTTTCTCTTCAGGCTTTTTTCTTACACTGCACGTATTTACTAAAATTATATCTGCATCTTTTTCTTGATAGGTCACCTCAAATCCCTTTGATACAAGGGCCGATGAAATCCAAAAGGAATCAGCAACATTCATTTGGCAGCCAAATGTGCGGATAAAAAATTTCATAATTATTTGGTCTCCTCACAAATCCATTTTAAAAACTCTTTATATCCACCAGTAATTGGTATCTCCACAATACATGGACACTCATATGAATGGAGTTCCTTTATTTTTGTTATGACTTCTTTAGATAATGTTTTCTTTGTCTTCAAAATCATTGGGACCTCTTTTGCGCTGTCAATTTTTTGTTGCCACCAAAAAAAAGAATCGATCTCAGGGAATATATTTGCACACGCAATTAATTTTTCCTCTAAAAGTTTTTTGGCTATGCTTTTTGCCTCATCTTTGTCTTTGCATGTGACGTAAAACAATATGGTTGCCATAGAGGACTCCTTTTTGTTGTGATTTAATTAGATCTATATTAATTTGCAAGGAAATAATAAGTACGAATTAGCATATTTTCAAGGAGTGAGTAATGGAGCTTAAAAAGCGAGCAAAGAAAGTTTTAGAGATTTTAAAAAAAAGGTATCCAAACCCCAGGACAAAACTGGTGTGGAAGAGTCCATGGGAACTCCTTGTGGCAACTATTTTAGCTGCTCAATGTACTGATGATAGGGTAAATAAGGTCACCCCTGTTTTTTTTAAAAAATGGCCGGATTTAAAATCCTTATCAGAGGCCAGTCAAGAAGAGGTGGAAGAGGTAGTGCGTTCAACTGGATTTTTTAGAAACAAGGCAAAGAATTTAATTGGAACTGCAAAAAAGATCTTAAATGAATATAATGGGGAAGTTCCATCAGAGATGGACAAACTTCTAACACTTCCAGGAGTTGCTAGAAAGACAGCAAATATTATTTTGTCCAACTGTTTTTCAAAAAATCAAGGAATTGCGGTAGATACCCATGTAAAACGCATATCTTTTAGATTGGGTTTTACAGAATCTAAAAATCCCATAATTATTGAGAGGGATTTAATGGAGATTTTTCCTAGAAAAGACTGGCATCTTGTAAATCACCTGTTCGTGTGGTTTGGGAGGGATGTGTGTAAGGCAAGATCGCCTAAATGTAATGAGTGTGAAATAGAAAAATTGTGTGAGAAAAAAGGGATAAAAAAATAAGGGAGGTAAAGCTACCTCCCTTTGCTTTTTATTCTTGTTTTTGTGCCTTAACCTCTTCAAGTACTTTTTCTTGGATATTGGGTGGACATTCTTCATAGTGGTCAAATTCCATAACAAAGGTTCCTTGACCACCTGTCATAGACCTTAAATCAGGGGCATATTTTAGCACCTCGGCCATTGGGACCTGTGCCTGGATTTCAGCGATTCCATCCTGGGATTCATATCCAAGTACTTTACCCCTTCTACTGGATAAATCACCAATCACATCTCCCATAAACTCTTCAGGTACTGTGATTACCATTTTCATTATAGGTTCCAAAAGTACAAGGCCTGCTTTTTCTGCTGCCTCTTTAAACGCCATTGAGCCTGCAATTTTAAATGCCAGCTCTGACGAATCCACGCTGTGGTAAGATCCATCATAGAGCTCTACTTTAAAGTCCACCACAGGATATCCAGCAAGGACACCTTTTTTAGCTGCCTCCTGGATTCCCTGATCCACTGCTGGGATAAATTGTTTTGGTATGACTCCACCAACTATCTGGTTTTCAAATTCATAACCTGCGCCCCTTGGCAATGGTGACATCCTGATCCAGCAGTCTCCGAATTGACCACGGCCACCAGTCTGTTTTTTATATCTACCATGTGCTTCAGCTTTACCTTTAATTGTCTCTTTGTACGGTATTTTAGGCTCTTTTAATTTGACTCCGACCTTACTTCTCCTTTTTACCTTTTCAACAGACATTTCAATGTGCAATTGTCCCATTCCAGAGAGTAGGATTTCCTTTGTTTCTTCGCTGTGCTGGACTTTTAAACTTGTATCTTCTTCAAGGAGTTTTTGCACAGCAGCCATCATTTTATCTTCATCACCCTTATTTTCTCCACTAATTGCATATGATAAGACTTGAGGTGGCAATTTGGGTTTGTCCAGTGTAAATGGATTTTTTTCATCACAAATGGTATCGCCTGTTTGTGTGCTCTTTAATTTTGCAACAGCTACAATGGCCCCTGGTCCTACTTCTTCTTTGCATGGTTCCATTTTTTTACCAATTACATACTGGAGCTGTCCCAATTTTTCTTTGGAATTCTTTTCTGGATTGTATACCTGCATATCAGAAGAGAGTTTACCAGATAATACCCTTATCATTGAGAGTAAACCGCCAAATGGGGTTGTAATTGTCTTAAATACAAAGGCAGCCAGAGGTTCTTCTTCTGATGATTTGCGAATTGTCCCATCAACTCCCTTCCAGGGTTTTCTATCAAGTGGAGATGGCAGCAGGTTTTGAATCATGTTTAAAATAAGTTCTGCACCTTTATTTTGAAGGGCAGATACTGCGCACACAGGCACAATCTCTCCACTCAACACCCCTTTTCTCAGCCCATTTTTTATATCCTCAGGGCCAAGCTCTCCTTCTTCTAGATATTTTTCCATTAGTTCTTCATCACTTTCAGCAATATTTTCAACGGAATATTCATACAATTCTTCGATTTTGTCTGTTAAATCTGCAGGTACATCCCCTGTTTCGATTTTTCCATCATCTTTAAAGAAATAGGCCTTTTTCTCTAATACATCCACAACTCCCTTAAAATCTGCTTCAGCTCCAATGGGATAATATTTTACCATTGGTTTTGCCTTGAGAACATCCTGGATACCCTTTAAGGCCTTTTCAAAATCAGCCCTTTCCCGATCCATCTTGTTTACAACAACAATTGTTGGAAGTTCAAACTCTTTTGCTTCATTCCATAACTTTTTGTCCTGGGGTTTAACTCCATCAGTTGCATCTAAAACATACAAAATACCATCTGCTGCAACTAGCTGATATGGGAGTTCTCCCTGAAAATTTGAGTCACCAGGGGTGTCAATTAAAAAATGTTTATTTTTTTTCCAAGTGTACACACCAAATGCAGGTTGGATTGATCCACCTTTCTTGATTTCCTCTGGCTCGTAATCCAGTACCGTATTACCATTTGGGATGGTCCCTAGCCTTGTGGTTACTCCAACATTAAAAAATATCATTTCTGCTAAAGATGTTTTCCCTGTTCCAGTACTTCCGAGCAAAGCAAAGGTACGTTGTTTTTCTAATATGTCCCGCATATCAACTCCCTTCTTAAAATATTAGTTTTTGTTCTAAAAAATTTAAGGGCAGGCCTTATTATATCCTTATAAAATTGGTATATTGGTGTATTGGTTCACAACTCTTCCCTCTTCCTAATCACGAATCACTAATCACTAATCACGGTTATTGGTCTTTCCTTTATATGGGCGGGAGCTAAAAATTGTCAAGACAACATGTACAAAAAAATTATTAGTTAAAAACAGAATTTTTAGGAAATTTAAAATCCTTTACAAATTTTAATTTTTTTAATAGCAATTTATTTCTGGTTATTAGTATATTGGTATATTGGTGTATTGGTTTACTACTCATCCCTCTTCCTAATCACGAATCACGAATCACGAATCACTAATTACGGTTATATGTAAGAATTTTCAATCTCTAAGATAAGTTAATTGGAGAATACATATGTCTATAGTTATGGGTACTGCTGGCCATATAGATCATGGAAAAACTACCTTAATAAAGGCCTTAACAGGAATTGATTGTGATAGGTTAAAAGACGAGAAAAAAAGGGGAATTACTATTGAGCTTGGTTTTGCATATCTGGACCTGCCAAATGGTACAAGACTCTCAATAGTGGATGTGCCTGGACATGAAAAATTTGTAAAAAATATGGTGGCTGGTGCCACTGGGATAGATTTTGTTTTGTTAGTAGTAGCAGCAGACGAAGGTATTATGCCCCAGACAAGGGAACACATTGAAATTTGTTCATTGCTTGGAATAAATAAGGGAGTGGTTGCCCTCACCAAGATAGATATGGTGGATGAGGAATTAAGGGAATTGGCAATAGAAGATGTTTCAGATTATTTGTCAAATACTTTTTTGAAAGACGCAAAAATTGTCCCTGTATCTGCCCATACTGGTGAAGGACTAAAGGAGCTTACACACGCTATTGAGGAAATAGTGGACAAAGTTAAACAAAGAAGTACTTCTGATATTTTTGTCCTACCTGTGGATAGGGTCTTTACCTTAAAAGGTCATGGAACAGTTGTAACAGGCACCCTCGTATCAGGAAAGATTTCAGTTGGAGAAGATGTCTTTATCTATCCATACAAAAAGGTCTCAAAGGTGAGAAATATACAGGTGCATGGAGAATCTGTTAAAGATGTATCTGCTGGCAGAAGGACAGCTATAAATCTGGCGCAGGTAGAAGTAGAAGACATTGAGAGAGGTAATATAATTGCACGGCCTGATACCCTGTTTCCTTCAAATACATTTGATGTGGAAATTACCTGTCTATCGTCCTCACCAAGGCCTATTTTGCACAGAAAAGAGGTGCATTTTCATCATGGAACCACTGAGATTATGGCAAGGATATATTTACTTGATAGAGACAAGCTTCAGCCTGGAGAGACAGGATATGCCCAGATCAGGTTCCCAGAGCCCATGGTGGGACTTTGTGGTGACAAGTTTGTTGTAAGGTCCTTTTCCCCATTAAGAACCATTGGAGGAGGCACCATAATAAATCCAATTGGCCAGAAGATAAAGAGATTTTCCAAGCAGGTAGATGTGTTAAAAAAACTCATAAAAGCAGATACAAAAGAAAAGATTATCCTCCATTTAGAACAAATAGGATTTAGGGGATACAGCTTAAAGGAACTTCATGTACTTACAAATGTAGCATTAAAACAACTCCAAAAGGAGTTGGAAAAATTACAATCAAGGCAGGAAGTTTTCTGTTTTGATAAGGAAGAGAAAATCTATATAGGCAGAGTTTGGATTTTAAAATTGCAGGATAGTTTGGTTAGTTACATAAAAGAGTTTCATGCAAAAAATCCAATTGAACCAGGAATTTCTAAAGGGCAGATAATTTCTGACTGGGGAAAGGACTTAAATCAAAAGCTCGTACATTTTGTACTTGAATATTCTTTTAAACAGGGTCTTATTGAATCAGAGGGAGAGCTTATAAAGATAAAAGGTTACACAGTTTCCCTTAAACAGGATCAAGAAAAAATAAAGAAACAGATTTTAGAAATTTTTAAAAGGAGCAAGTACAAACCTCCTACTGTAAAAAATTTGGTTGAACAATTGGGGTTAGAAAAGAAAGTTATAGATCCAATTTTAAAATTACTTACTGATAAAGGTGAGTTAGTAAAGATCAAAGAAGATATTTTTTATCCAAAGGATATTATAGAAGATATTAAAACCAAGTTGCTTAAATTTTTTGAACAAAATGAAGAGATGAAGCCTCAACATTTTAAAGAATTAACAGGGCTAAGCAGAAAATACTCAATCCCATTGTTGGAATATTTTGATAAGGAAAAATTGACCATGAGAATTGGTGATGTGAGGAAACTTAGGAAGAGATAAAAAAGGGTGGGTGACAGGACTTGAACCTGCGACCACTTGGGCCACAACCAAGTGCTCTGCCACCTGAGCTACACCCACCACAGATGAAAGATCTAATATATGAAAAAAAAATAGAGGTCAAGTAAAAATGGATAGATTGGTTATAGAAGGTGGAAATAAACTATCAGGACCTGTTGAGATA
Source organism: Desulfohalobiaceae bacterium (assembly GCA_027063985.1). Classification (GTDB taxonomy): domain Bacteria; phylum Desulfobacterota; class Desulfovibrionia; order Desulfovibrionales; family Desulfothermaceae; genus Desulfothermus. The sequence goes on along the minus strand of JAMOQN010000050.1, from coordinate 1,151 downwards.
AGTGGGTCAAAAAATGCATCGCTGCCTATATTATTCGCAACTCTCCTCTTATCAGATAGCGTAAAACTGGGTAATATCCCTAATTTGAGGGATATAGAAACAACAGTTAAATTGCTCCAAATCCTTGGTTGTGAAGTTGTATACCAGAAAGAGCAAAGAACAATTATAGTAACTCCCCCAAAAGTTATAAATGATGAAGCCCCCTATGATCTGGTTAGGACAATGAGGGCATCTATTTTGTGTTTAGGTCCCCTTTTGGCAAGGAGAAAAAGGGCAAGGGTAGCCCTTCCTGGTGGATGTGCCATTGGGGTCAGACCAGTGGACATGCATATTCTTGGCCTTGAGAAAATGGGTGCCAAGATACAAGTAGAACAGGGATATATTGATGCTAAGTGTGATATACTTAAAGGTGTTCACATTAATTTTGATTTTCCCACTGTGGGTGGAACTGAAAATTTGCTCATGGCAGCTACCCTCGCAAAAGGTGAGACCATTTTAGAGAATGCAGCAAGGGAGCCAGAAATAGTTGATCTGGCAAATTTTTTAAACAAGTGTGGGGCCAAAATTGAAGGGCATGGTACTCATGTAATCAGAATTCAAGGTGTTGAGGAACTGAGAGGATGTGAATATGAAGTGATTTCAGATAGAATCGAGGCTGGTACATACCTTGTTGCTGGAGCAATAACCAGGAGCTCTATTGAAGTTAAAAATGCACCTATTTTTGCTATGGATGCTATTATATCAAAATTACAGGAAATGGGAGTTAAGGTTTATATTAAAGGTAATAGTGTATTTGTTGAAGCAAAGGATCCAATCAATTGTGTTGACATAATAACCCAGCCCTATCCAGGTTTTCCAACAGATATGCAGGCCCAGTTTATGGCGCTTATGTGTACTGCTAGGGGATCAGGTATGATCAAAGAGACTATTTTTGAGAACAGGTTTATGCAGGCCTTAGAACTCATGAGGCTTGGAGCAGATATAAAGATTGCTGGCGATACTGCAATAATCAGGGGAGGAAGAGAGCTCAAAGGCGCACCTGTTATGGCATCTGACCTTCGGGCAAGTGCTGCCCTTGTGCTGGCTGGTCTTGCTGCTAAAGGCACAACCATTGTAAGAAGGATATATCATCTTGACAGGGGGTATGAGCA
>JAMOQN010000049.1 GCA_027063985.1 Desulfohalobiaceae bacterium | reverse complement strand
TTCAGGATTTGCGAGAAAAATTTGAAAAATTGATAGAGGAATTAAATATGGCTAAAGATGCCCTGCAAAGATATTTGAATAGGTTGGTTTAACTATTTGGAATCATGATTTTCTCCTCCACTGTTTGGAATATTTTTGATTTTCTCGTTATGTATGGGCGAGAGATATATTTTTTCTTGTGTTATTAGTCCAATGGCAAACAGAAATTTTTTCTCATTATCTTTTGACCATATATTGAAGAAATTAAATATGGAAGTTATATCTTGTTGTTGAATTTTTTCTTTGAGGTTGTCTTGTTCACTATCAGTTGCATGTTTTAGTTTATTTTGTCCCAAGAGGTCATTATTTTGAATTGTTTTTGAATTTTCATTTACTGCTATAGTCTCTAATGGATTTATTTCTTGAAATTTTCTCCCTGGAATTTGCGATTTTCCTAATGCATCATGTTCTAATTGTTGATTGCTGCTAGGCATTATATCTATTTCAAAATGAAAATTATATTTAAATATTGTATTTTCTCTACTGATTAGATTTACGATATTCTTTCCTGGTTTACTTTTAGATTTCATTGCAAAATTGGTCTTTTGAATAAATTCTTGAGATAAATCTAATTCAATATTGACATCTAATTCCTTGCCTTCATCAGTTTTTACAGTCAATTCTAAATCCATTTTTACTTTATCAATATCCTTATAAAGTTTGTTATATTTAGCACTTAATTGGTCTTTATGTGGAGAAAATTTATCTGTATAAGTTAAATTTTCCTTTAATGATGTATAACCTTTATGCAAAAAATAAAATTTGTCTATGTCAACAATCTCAACATCTTTACCAGTAAAATCTTCAATTAATGATTCTATTATCTTTAACTTATCAGAAGATAAATTTTTTAAATCTTTTTGTGACATGTTTGATTTTGATACAGATACTGGGTCTTGATTTTTGGATAACACTAACCCACTGTTTTTTTGAAGATTTTTTTGATTGGGGATGTCAGTTTGTGTTGGTTGCAGGGGAGTATATCTAAGTTTGCTATAATTATTTGCAAGATATAAGGATGATGTGTTTATTTTCATGATTTATCCCTCCTTTTTTAACTCCTTTTTTAACTATATCGGTCTAGGAGGGATAAAATTTAGGGGAAAAAAATTTTTAATCTTCAGGAAAATCCATATAAATCTCCACTTCTCCCCCATATCCACGTTTTAATCTGGCATTTGGATATCTTTTTTTAAACACATGGATCATTTTGGTATTGTCGATTAGGACAGTTGCAATAAATCCTTTGTATCCGTTTTCTTTGGCAATTTTTTCAAGAATTTTTAACAAAAATGAGCCAATACCCATGTTTTGAAGATCATCTCTAACCACAAATGCCACTTCTGCATACTCTGGGCTAATATCAGACATGGCATAAGAACCAATTGCAACTATGGATTTTCTTCTTCCTATTTGGAGTAATCCAACTATACTCATATTCTTTCTATAATCTACTCTTGCCCACTCGTTTTGGAGCATTTGTCTGGTAAAGACCTTTTTTTTCTGAAAGAATCTATAATATACAGTGGTTTCTTTTAGAGAATAAAAAAAGTTTCTAGATGCAAATTCATCTGATGGAAGGAGTGGTCTAAACTCAATGTTTCTTCCATCAGGAAGTGTATAATTGTATTTATATTTTTCAATGAATATGAGGTCCTCTTTTTTGGGAGGGAGTTGGTCAGGGAAGATATAGTGCTTTTTCTTGGCTTCATTAATCAATTCTTCCCTGAATTTTGGATGGGCAATCTGAGCAAGCTCCATTACCCTCTGATATATAGATTTTCCGTAAAGTTCAGCTATTCCATACTCAGTTACTACAATGTCTACGTCTGCCCTGGTTGTTGCAACGCCAGCACCTTCACTTAAGTGTGGGACAATTCTTGAGACTTTTCCACCCTGGGCAGTTGAAGGAAGAGCTATTATTGAAAATCCATTTTTTGACATTTTAGAGCCCCTGATAAAATCAACTTGGTCACCAATGCCACTATAAAATAAATATCCCTTTGAATCAGTACAGATTTGACCAGTTAGATCGACTTCCAGTGCTGAACTAAGGGAAATAAAGTGGTCATTTTTTGCTATTATATTGGGATCGTTTACAAAATCAGATGATTTAAAATAAAACATAGGGTTGTTGTTTACAAAATTGTATAATTTTTCTGACCCCATGCATAGAGACGCAACAGCCCTGTCTGGAAGGTATGACTTTTTTCTGTTGGTTATAACCTTGTTTTCAAACAGGGGGAGAAAGCCATCAGTTATGACCTGGGTATGTATTCCCAGATCCTTTTTATTCATAAGATAAGGCAAGATAGCATCAGGTAAGTGGCCAAATCCTACCTGTAGGGTTGCGCCATCATCTATTAGCTGATTTACATAAAATGCTATTCTCTTAATTATTTCTCTGTTCTTTTTCCTGGGGATAGCTTCTACCAGAGGCTCTTCATAGAAGACAAAATAATCTATGTCGTCTATATGTATTAAACTATCTCCCCATGTCCTTGGCATATTGGGATTTATTTGGGCAATAACCAAATCTGCATTCTTCAAACCAGAATAAGTTATATCAACAGATATTCCTAAACTGCAAAAGCCAAATTGATCAGGGGGAGACACCTGAACTAAAGCCACATCTAATCCTATGGACTTGGAATCAAACAAATTTGGGATCTCAGATAAGTAGGCAGGGATATAATCTATTTTTCCTTCAAAGGCAGCTTGGCGCATATCTAAACTAATAAAAAATAGTTTAAGGGAAAACCGTCTTAAAAAATTTTCATCATTTACATACCTTGCAAAGGTAGAGGAAAGCATTTGGTAAACAATTATATCCTGCAGGTTTTCTTCTTCCACCATGCTTCTTATAAGGTGCTGGGGTTCACCGCAACCTGTCCCAACAAATACGCGACTTCCATTTTTTATTTTTTTTATTGCTTCTTCAGCACTTACCAGTTTTTTTGAACAAATTTCAGGAAGCTCCATAATTTTTATTTCTCCAGGTTATTGATTTTTGTTTTGAGTAAATGTACCAAAAAATTTAACGAGCTAATAATATATGAATATATCATCCATCATAATAGGTCAAGAAAGTGAAATTTATGAACTAAAAAATTTAGGGACTAAAGGAGAATGTTTATGAATATAGATGTAAGTGAAGGCATGCATTATGAAGGATTTTGTATAAGACCACCCAGTGAGGCCTTTAGTATATTGCTCCAGGTAACCGTGGGTTGTTCCCACAACAAATGTACTTTTTGCGGTACCTATAAACAAAAACGATTCAGGATAAAGGAATGGGATGTTGTATATAGCGATATATTATTTGCTTCCAAGTATATGAAAAATCAAAACAGGCTCTTTTTAATGGATGGAGATGCACTTATAATCCCACAAAGAAAACTGGTGCCTTTGATTGATACCATAAATAAACACCTTCCCTGGCTTGAGAGGATAGGAACATACGCAAATGCCAAGAGTCTAAGAAAAAAAAGTTTAGATGATTTAATTGAACTTAAGCAAAAGAAATTGGGAATAGTATATCTAGGTGTGGAAAGTGGAGATGACGAGGTTTTGCGTGAAATAAATAAGGGAGCAACAGCTTCTGAATATGTGGAATTGGCTAAGAAGGTAAAACAGGCAGGAATAAAACTCTCTGTAACCGTTCTCCTGGGACTGGCAGGTAGGATGAGGTCCCTTGAACATGCAAGGGCTACAGGAGAGTTACTCACAAAGATGGATCCTGATTATGTTGGTGCCCTTACCCTTATGCTAATTCCAGGAACACCACTATATGAAAAATATGAAAACGGAGAATTTGAACTTCCAGATAAATATGGCATGTTGTTGGAATTAAGGGAGATGATAAGGTTTACTGACCTGTCCAATGGCCTTTTTACATCAAATCATGCTTCAAATTATCTGCCCCTTAAGATTAAATATCCAGAGGGTAAGGAGGGTGCATTGAAATTGATAGACAAGGCTTTACGTGGCGAAATTGGTTTAAAACCAGAATGGATGCGCGCACTTTAGTTAAATTGCTCACTTGTTGGTGAAGTTGGGACCGTTGGTTATTGAGAGGGATTTAAGCAAAATAAGCAATATTTTTCACAATTCAGTCCATTACTTAGTTGTGATTAAGAGAACAAAGTAAATGTTTTTAAGCGTTGTTTTAAAAAAAAGCTTTGACAGAAAGATTGAAATAAGATAAACAATCTCAAATTTGTAACAATTTTCACAAAGTCAACTTAACACATAAAAAACACGGTTGGAGGGCAAATCTATGATAGAGTTAAACATTACTTTTTTTATTCAACTGGTAAATTTTTTGATTTTGTTGGCTGTTTTGAATCTCATCTTGTATCGTCCAATTAGGGGGATAATAAAACAGAGGCAAGAGAGGCTCTCTGGATATCTGTCTGACATTGAACAATTCAATGAACAGGCAGAGGAGAAATTAAAGAGCTATGAGCAGCAGCTAAATCAAGCACGGGTAGAAGCCTCTAAGTTGAAAAATGATTTTAAGGTAGAAGGGACAAAAGAGGAACAGATAGTCTTATCTAAGGCTAAGGAAGAGGCTCAGGCAAGGTTACAAAAGGCTAGAGAAGATTTGGAAAAGCAAGTAGGATCTGTTAAAAAGGAACTTTTGTCCAAAGTGGATGAGTATGCAAATATGGTGGCAGAAAGGGTCATGGCTTAATACCTTTGAATAATAAAAAAAAGAGGCTTAAGGAGGTTTGTTTTGAAAAAAGTAATAAAAAGGACAGCATTGGTTCTAGCGGTCCTTCTATTTGCGGGTGTGGTTTGGGCCTCGGGGCATGGATCAGAAGAGGCCTCGTCAGCTGCTGCCTGGAAGGATTTTTTTTGGCGTTGTGTAAACTTTGCTCTTTTCCTTGCTATTATTTATAAACTGGCAGGCAGCAAAATAAAGGATTTTTTTGGTGGAAGGACCAAGGATATTGAAAGCAAGTTTCAAACACTGGAAAAAAGGCGTAGGGAAGCAGAGCAGAACCTCAAACAAGTTGAGGCTCGTATTGCAAATTTGCAGCAGGAGAGGGAAGAAATTTTGGCTGAGGCAAAGCGTCAGGGAGAAGCAATAAAAAATGCTATAATTGAGAAGGCATACAAGGATGCAGAAGAGATTAAAAAACAGGCAGAGATTAAGGCGCAGCAAGAATTTGAACAAGCCATAGAAATGATCAGGGCTGAAATGGCAGACAAGATTATTGAGTCTGCTGAGAAGATAATTTTAAGTAGGCTAGGGGTCAAAGAACAAGAACAATTAATTGATAAATATCTAACAAAGGTGGTGCTCAATTGAAACAGGAAATTATAGCAAAAAGGTACTCCAGGGCATTGTTTGCAATTGGCCAGGAGGATGGACCAAAGGCCTTGAAACAATATGGGAATGAGCTTGAGGCCTTTTGTCATCTTATAGAGGATGAGCCTATTTTGCTAAGGATTTTTAAAAATCCTGTTATTAGAGTTGAGGATAAAAAAATCCTCATTGGAAAGATCCTTGACAAAATAGGAGCCTCAAAGGTTGTGAAAAATTTCTTAATGCTCCTGGCTGAAAAAAAACGTCTTCCCTATATTTTGGATATCAGAAATTATTACCAAAAATTGCTTGATCAATTTGAAGGGATTGTACGTGGCCATCTGATTACTGCAATTGAGTTGAAAAATAAAAAGAAAGAGAGCATTAGAAAGAGTTTAGAAGAAAAGATGGCCAAGAAATTTGTATTAGATTTTCAGGTCAATAAGGATATTTTAGGTGGTGTGGTATTAAAGGTTGGGGACAAGGTGTATGATGCCAGTTTAAGGGCCCAATTAAATATATTGAAAGAAAAAATAAAAAGGGGTGAGTAGTGGCCATGCAAATTAGATCAGAAGAAATTACCAAAATTATTCAAGATCAGATAAAAAGTTATGAGGAAAAGATGGAAATGGCAGAGACCGGAGTGGTCCTGTCAGTGGGTGACGGAATTGCCAGGGTATATGGACTTGAAAATTGTATGTCCATGGAGCTTTTAGAATTCCCTGGAGAGATATACGGCGTTGCCCTAAACTTGGAAGAAGATAATGTGGGTGTTGCTCTTTTAGGTGAAGATACTCACATCAAGGAAGGAGACACTGTAAAGAGAACAGGGCGGGTTTTTTCAGTTCCTGTTGGTGATGCAGTAGTTGGAAGAGTTATTGATCCTGTTGGTAATCCATTGGATGGACTTGGACCTGTTTCAATGAAGGAGACCAGGTTAGTTGAGATAAAGGCTCCTGGTATTATTGTGAGGAAGCCAGTTCATGAGCCAATGTATACAGGACTGAAGGCAATTGATGCCATGACACCAATTGGTAGAGGGCAGCGTGAGCTCATTATTGGTGACAGGCAGGTAGGTAAAACTGCCATTTGTATTGACGCCATCCTGGCGCAAAAGGATAGTGATGTTTACTGCTTTTACGTAGCAATTGGTCAGAAAAAATCAACAGTAGCCTTGGTGGCTGAGACCCTTAGAAAATATGGTGCAATGGAATACACTACAATAATTTCTGCAACTGCATCTGACCCAGCAGCCCTGCAGTATATAGCACCTTACAGTGGATGTACAATGGCTGAATATTTTAGGGATAGTGGAAAACACGCACTTATTATTTATGATGACCTATCAAAGCAGGCAGTTGCATACAGACAGATGTCTCTGCTTTTAAGACGTCCTCCAGGCCGTGAGGCATTTCCTGGTGATATTTTTTATCTACATTCTAGATTACTTGAGCGTGCTGCTAAGTTAGATGATAAGCATGGAGGTGGGTCACTTACTGCACTTCCAATAATCGAGACACAGGCGGGAGACGTTTCAGCATACATTCCAACAAACGTTATTTCAATCACCGACGGTCAGGTATACCTTGAACCAGACTTATTTAATGCTGGTTTTAGGCCTGCAATTAACGTTGGTCTCTCAGTATCAAGGGTTGGTGGATCTGCACAGGTTAAGGCCATGAAAAAGGTTGCAGGAACACTTCGTCTTGACCTTGCCCAGTATAGAGAACTTGCAGCATTTGCACAATTCGGATCTGACTTGGATAAGGCAACAATGCAGAGGTTGGAGCGTGGTAAGAGGATGATGGAGCTTCTAAAGCAACCTCAATATCAACCTTTGCCAGTTCAAGAGCAGGTTGTTGTATTGTATGCAGGTACCCGTGGATATTTAGACGATGTGCCTGTGGAGGCAATTTCCAAATTTGAGAAAGAATTTCTTGAGTTTATGAGAAATTCAAAGGGCGATATATTGAATGCCATTAAGGAATCAAATGATTTAGACGAGGCAACTGAGGAAAAGTTGAAAGCTGCGTTGGAGGAGTTTAAAAAGACTTTTCAGGCCTAATATAACCTAAGGACAAAGGGGAAAATCCATGCCTTCATTGAAGGACGTTAAAAAGAAAATAGAATCTGTTCAGAAGACCCAGCAGATTACTAGGGCCATGAACATGGTGGCATCAGCAAAGCTGAGACGCGCCCAGGAAAGGATTGAGAAGTTCAGGCCCTATGCTGATAAATATTATGAAATGTTAAAGGACTTATCTAAAGGAGTGGATGTGTCAGTTCATCCACTTTTAGAACCCAGGGAGGAGATAAAGGCAACAGGCATAGTCTTAATCACCTCTGAAAGAGGGCTTTGTGGTGCCTTTAATACAAATTTGATAACTAAAGCTGAAAAATTGATAAAGGAAAAATCCGCTGAAGGAAAGGCCGTTAAAATTCTTGCTGTTGGTAGGAAGGCTGCCCATGCTGCAAAAAAAGTAGATAGTGCTGAAATATTAAATTCTTATATAGGAGTAATGGACAATTTTGATTTCACTTTGGCCAACAAAATTGGGCTGGAGATCATTAAGGCATATGAAGACCATGTGGTTGATGAGGTTTATCTTATCTATGGCCAATTTGTAAGTATATTAAGACAAGAGCCAGTGGCCCTGCAAATATTGCCGGTGACTCAGCCAGAGGCAGAAGAAGAGGAAAACCAGGGACCACAGGCCCTGTATATGTATGAACCATCTGTTGAAGGTCTGCTTGCAGAGCTTTTGCCAAGGTTTATTAAGGTCCAGGTGTACAGAGGCCTTTTGGATACCTCAGCAAGTGAACATGCAGCAAGAATGACGGCAATGGATACTGCATCTAAGAACTGTGATGATATGATCCATAAGCTAACTCTGGCTTATAATAAGGCAAGGCAAGCAGCCATCACCGCCGAACTCTTAGATATTGTTGGCGGTGCAGAGGCATTAAAAGGATAAATAAGGGGGAAGTAATGAGTGAGAATATAGGAAAAATAGTTCAAGTTTTAGGAGCTGTTGTAGACGTAGAGTTTGAAGAGGGCAAATTGCCCAATATTTTAAATGCTATTAAGGTATTAGATCCAAGTAGATCTGAAGAAGAGTCATTAATATTGGAAGTTGCTCAACAGCTCGGAGACAATGTAGTTAGATGTGTTGCCATGGACACAACAGATGGTTTGGTCCGTGGGATGAAGTGTCTGGACACAGGACAACCTATTGCCACACCAGTTGGTAAGCCTGCGTTGGGCAGGATTTTAAATGTTGTTGGCCGTCCTGTGGACGAGATGGGGCCAGTTGAAGCTGAAGAACATTGGCCAATTCACAGACCAGCACCTTCTTTTACAGAACAGTCCACAAAGGTTGAGCTCTTAGAAACAGGAATCAAGGTTGTTGATCTTATGATTCCATTTCCAAAAGGCGGTAAAATGGGACTGTTCGGCGGTGCAGGTGTTGGTAAGACAGTTATCTTAATGGAGATGATCAACAATATTGCAAAACAGCATGGTGGTAAGTCAGTGTTCGCAGGTGTTGGAGAGAGGACAAGGGAAGGAAATGACTTGTATCTTGAGATGAAAGAGGCAGGGGTACTCCCAAATGCAGCTCTAGTATATGGTCAGATGAATGAGCCTCCAGGAGCCAGGGCAAGGGTAGCACTTACAGCCCTTACTGTTGCCGAGTATTTCAGGGATGTAGATGGTGAAGACGTACTTTTATTTATTGACAACATATTCAGATTTACTCAGGCAAACATGGAAGTGTCAGCACTCCTTGGTCGTATGCCTTCTGCAGTTGGTTACCAGCCAACCTTGGCAACAGACCTTGGTGAGCTGGAAGAGAGGATTACCTCTACCAATAAGGGATCAATTACTTCTGTTCAGGCGATCTATGTGCCTGCAGACGACTTAACTGACCCTGCACCAGCTACAACATTTTCACACTTAGACGGAACCTTGGTTCTCTCAAGACAAATAGCTGAGCTTGGTATCTACCCAGCAGTTGATCCTTTAGATTCTACTTCAAGGATTTTGGATCCAAATATATTAGGTGAAGAGCACTACAGGACCGCTCGTGATGTTCAGCAGATATTACAGAGGTATAAAGATTTACAGGATATTATTGCAATTTTGGGTATGGAAGAGCTCTCAGACGAAGACAAACTAGTTGTTTCCAGGGCAAGAAAAATTCAAAGGTTCTTGTCTCAGCCATTCCACGTTGCTGAGCAATTTACAGGCAGGCCAGGAGTTTATGTAAAGACAGAGGACACTATTAGAGGATTTAGAGAGATCATTGACGGTAAACACGACGATCTGCCTGAAAACGCATTCTATATGGTGGGAACAATAGAGGACGCAGTAGAGAAGGCAAAATCAATGTAAAAAAAGTGGGTATAAGCCATGGCAAGTACAATAAAATTAGAAATAGTCACCCCAGATAGGGTGGTTTTAAGTGAAGAAGTGGAATATGTCGGTGTTCCAGGAGTAATGGGACAATTTGGTGTGCTTAAAAACCACATACCATATTTATCTGCCCTCTCTATTGGTTCTTTGTATTATAAAAAAGGTGGAGACACAAAATACGTATTTGTGTCTGGTGGGTTTGCTGAGGTAGACGGTGAATCAATCACTATTTTGGCAGAATCTGCAGAAAGGGCAGAAGAGATAGACGTTGAGAGGGCAAAAAAGGCCAAGGAAAGGGCAGAGAGAAGGCTTAAGGAACAAAGTGAAGAAATAGATTATGCAAGGGCCAGGGCAGCCCTTATGAGGGCAATTGAGCGGATCAAGACAAAAGAAAGGGTGGGTATGTAAAGTAGTTAACTATTAATCAAGGTGTTTTATATTTAAGGGATCTCTTATTTAGAGGGGGATCCCTTTTTTTGTTTTTTGCCAACAATGGTGGGCTAATTTGGGCTTGCCTAATTTTTTGTATGGAGCTATAGTATTTTTTCTATATTTTTTCGTGGGGTTTTATTAATATGAGAGCCTTAAAAAATAAAATCTGCGCCCTAGTGCTTTCCGCAGGAAAGGGCACTAGAATGAAGTCAGAACTACCAAAGGTATTACATAGACTTTTAGGCGAGCCAATGTTGTGGTATGTAGACAAATCTTTAAAGGGATATTTTGATCCACGGGACATTTTCTATGTTTTGGGCTATAAGTCCCACATGATAGAGCAATCCCTGGATTTTGTGAGAGAAAATAAAATTTATCAAAAAGAGCAGCTAGGCACAGGCCATGCCCTTCAGTGTGCGTATGACCAACTAATAAAAAAGGGTTACGAGTGGGTATTGGTTGTCAATGGTGATGTGCCTCTTTTGGATATGGATAAAATATGGCCTATGATAGATAGAGCTCTTCAGCAGGATATACACCTTTCCTTTTTGACCATAAATCTCGACGACCCAACTGGATATGGTAGGGTCTTAAGGAATGAAATGGGTCAGGTTGTGGGTATCATAGAGCAAAAGGATATTCAAAATTCAGAGATTGAAAAAATCAATGAGGTCAATTGCGGGATATATTTTATTAATTTAAAAGAGGTAAAAGACTATTTATTTAAATTAGACTGTAATAACAAACAGGGAGAATACTACTTAACTGATCTTATAGAGCTTTTTGTTGGGGATAAAAAAGAGGTATATGCACATAATTTGGGTAAACAAAAAGAGTTTTTAGGTGTAAATTCCTGCAGCGAGCTTGCTTTGTGTGATGAGATTTTACAAAAAAAAATAGTAGAAGAATTGTTAAATAAAGGCGTTTTGATTTATAGACCTGAGCTAGTTAGGATTGGCCCCAGGGTTGAGGTGGATTCAGGGGTTCAGATAACTGGACCAACAGAGATCTATGGCAAGTCATCTATTTCAAAGGGCACAAAAATAGATTCCCATGTCTGGGTTAATGATAGTGTGATAGAGGAAGATTGTAAAATTTTAAGTTTTTCACATATTGATGGAACTCATATAGGTAAAGGGTGCACCATTGGGCCATTTGCAAGGCTGAGGCCAGGTACAGAACTGGTTTCTGATATTAAGGTGGGGAATTTTGTTGAAATTAAAAAGTCCATTTTACAAAAAGGGGTGAAGGCCTCACATTTGACTTATCTTGGAGACAGTTTTATAGGTGAGGGAACAAATATAGGGGCAGGAACTATTACCTGTAATTATGATGGGAAAAATAAACATCAAACATATATTGGTAAAGATGTATTTGTTGGAAGCAACACATCTTTGGTGGCTCCTCTAAAAATAGGGGATCGTGCCCTTATAGGTGCGGGATCTACTATAACAAAGGATGTGCCCGAGGGTTGTCTTGCCGTTGCCAGGCAGAGGCAAAAAAATATAACCAGGAAGATTAAAAAATAAAATGGAACTTCTTGATTTACTGGAAAAAAAGATAGATTATCTCTTAAACAGGGTAAAGGAATTGGAGCAGGAAAATAAAAGATTAAACGAGGAGCTTGCAAAAGAGAAGGAAATAAGGGAGCAGGTATCAAAAAAAATAGATAATTTATTGCAAAAGATGGAAGATATAGATATAACATAAATTAATGCCAACTTATCGATTATCAATTTTGGGACAAGAGGTCTCATTTAGGGCAAATGTGGATGAGGCCCGTATCCTGGAAGCAAAAAAGGTAATTTTAGATAGATTTAATAAATTAAATACCTTTGGGTCCAGGCTCAGTAATGAAAAATTGTTAATTTTAGTAGCGCTGGGTCTGGCTGATGATTTTTTACAGACAAAACAGAAGTTGCAAAAGACCGAAATGAAATTAAAGCAACTTCTGGAAAAGATAGAAAATAAATAATGTTTTGTCTTCTAATTTCCCTGGGGGATAGCGTGATTGGAGGTACCATTTTTGAGCCAACAGCAAAATAAAGGGAGCCGCTTCTTGTAGCCTGTTGTGCATGCCCAACTCCTTTTTTAGGAGCATTGGGAAGCCTGATGGCTACTAGTGGCGCCCACCTGGCTATGCCAGGTTCAAAATGGCCTACAACACGTATCCCTCGGGGATCTTGTGGATGATTCCTTCCATTTGCTTCCCTAATATTGGCCTTGTCTTCAATTTGCCCAACCATATTTTTCAAAATTTTTAATCAGACCTAATCTATTTGGTCTGAAAAATATAAAGGAGATATGTTATGGATTATGCTTTTTTGATTGGTGTGATTGCCTTTTTAGTGGGTTTAGGTGTTGGTTTTCTCATAAAGAAATACAATGTGGAAAAAGAGCTTGAAGAGGCCAGAAAAGAGGCTGAAAAAATTATTAGGGATGCAGAAAAAGAAGCTAAGGCCAAACAGAAGGAATATTTGATTCAAGCAAAGGATGAAATTTTTCAACAAAAAAGAGAGCTAGAAAAAGAGGCCAAGGAAAAGGAAAATAATCTTAAAAAACAAGAAATTAGATTACATGAAAAGGAAGAGCGATTAGAAGCCAAGCAGGAAAAATTGGCCAGAAAAGAGGCCGAGCTGGTGGAGATGGAAAAAAATCTATCTAAATTAGAGCACGAATTGTTAAAACGGAAAGATGAGGTCGATGCCCTGATACAAGAACAATATAGGAAATTAGAAGAGATATCTGGACTTACAAAAGAGGAAGCAAAGGAAAGACTCCTTCAAGAAATAGAATCCAGCACAAAACATGAAGCAGCCAGAATGGTGAGGCAAATAGAGGCTGAAGCAAAAGAAATTGCGGATAGGAAAGCACAGGAAATATTAGCAACTGCTATTCAAAAATATGCTGGTGAATATGTCATTGACAATACAGTAACTGTTGTGGAACTCCCAAATGAAGAGATGAAAGGGAGGATAATAGGTAGAGAAGGCAGGAATATTAGGGCCTTTGAAGCTGCCACTGGGGTTGATTTAATTATAGATGATACACCAGAGACCGTTGTTTTATCTGCCTTTAATCCACTTAGACGGGAAAAGGCAAAGATTGTACTTGAGCGGCTAATTACTGATGGCCGCATCCATCCTGCAAGGATAGAAGATGTTGTGCAAAAAGTGGACAGGGAAATGGAGGTAAGACTAAGGGAGATAGGTGAACAGGCAACATTTGATGTAGGCGTTCATGGGATACATCCAGAACTTGTTCGTCTGCTTGGACACCTCTATTATAGGACCAGTTTTACCCAGAATGTGTTAAGTCACTCACTGGAAGTTGCCTTTTTGTGTGGGATCATGGCCGCTGAGCTAAAATTAGATGTTAAGATGGCAAAAAGGGCGGGGCTCTTGCATGATATAGGCAAGGCCGTTGACCATGAAATAGAAGGACCCCACGCCCTCATAGGAGCAGAATTAGCTAAAAAATATGGAGAATCAGATGAAGTTGTCCATGCAATAGCTGCTCACCATGAAGATATACAACCAGAAACAGTACTTGCTGTTTTGGTGCAGGCAGCAGATAGTCTATCAGGTGCAAGGCCTGGGGCAAGAAAAGAACTCCTGGAACATTATGTAAAGAGATTGGAAGAGCTGGAAAATGTGGCCCTTTCTTTTGAAGGAGTTACAAAGGCATACGCAATACAAGCTGGAAGGGAACTCAGGGTTATGGTGGATTGCGAAACAGTTGATGAAAATGAGACCTATTTGCTTTGCAAAGAGATTGCAAAGAAGATAGAAGAACAACTCACATATCCTGGACAGATTAAAGTGACCTGTATCAGGGAAAAGCGGGCTGTGGAATATGCCAGATAAAAATATTAGGCTATGCGTATTCTCATATATGTTTCTTTTATAATATTAAGAAGTTAAATTTGAGGTTATCAAAGGGCAATAAAGGTTAATAAGGAGTTTTCTATGGAAACAGACGTAAAAATGGCAATTGAGCTCATTAAACGGGGTGCAGTGGAAATTATAGAAGAAGAGGAACTCATAAAAAAGTTACAAAAAAAAGTGCCTTTGAGAGTCAAGGCGGGATTTGATCCAACTGCGCCAGATCTCCATTTAGGACATACAGTACTTATTCAAAAATTGAAGCATTTTCAGGAACTTGGACATAAGGTCTTGTTTTTGATTGGGGATTTTACTGGAATGATAGGTGATCCTACAGGTAAATCAGAGACCAGAAAACCCTTAACAAGAGAGGAAGTCTTAAAAAACGCAGAGACCTATAAAAAGCAGATATTTAAGATCCTAGATGAGGAAAAGACAGAGATTATGTTTAATTCCCAGTGGATGGATAAATTTACTGCTTCGGATTTTATAAAATTATGTTCAAGATACACTGTTGCTAGGATGCTTGAAAGGGATGATTTTTCAAAGAGGTTTAAAGAAAATAGACCTATTGCAATCCATGAATTTATATATCCATTGGTACAGGGATATGATTCTGTTGCCATGAAGGCAGATGTGGAACTTGGGGGAACAGATCAAAAGTTTAATCTGCTTGTTGGAAGGACCCTTCAAAAACAAGAAGGAATGGAACCTCAGGTTGTAATTACCATGCCCCTTTTAGAGGGATTAGATGGTGTTAATAAAATGAGTAAGTCCCTTGGAAATTACGTTGCAATAGAGGATCCTCCTTTTGATATGTTTGGTAAAATCATGTCCATATCTGATGAACTCATGTTTAGATATTATGAACTTTTATCAGACAAAGACTCTGCCTACATTGAAAAGATGAAAAGAGATATAGAATCAGGCAACCTACATCCCAAAAAGGCAAAAGAAGACCTTGCCTTTGAGATAACTGCTAGATTTCATGGAATATCAATGGCAAAAAAGGCCCAGGAAGAGTTTAATAGGGTGTTTTCAAAACACAATATACCCTCAGATATACCAGAAGAAATTGTAGAAAATCCTGATGTTACATTAACTGATGTATTGGTTGATAAAGGCTTATGTAAATCAAAGAGTGAGGTAAGAAGATTAATAAAACAAAATGCAATATCCATTGACGGCAAAAAGATCCATGATCCTTATATGAAATTTGATATTGGGGAATTTGTTGTTAAGGTTGGCAAAAGGAGATTCTTAAAAGTTATCAGGAGAGGCTAATGGGAAATAAATTTAAATTATTTTTACACATGATAAAGATTGAACACTCCCTTTTTGCCTTGCCTTTTGCTTATATTGGTTGTTTTTTGGCAAATTCAAATTGGCCAGGCCTAAAGGTTTTTTTATTGATCTCCATTGCAATGGTGGGCATGAGGTCCTTTGCAATGGCAATGAACAGGATAATAGATTTAAAATTTGATAAAATAAATCCAAGAACCCAGGACAGACCTCTAGTTACAGGTGATATTACCCTAAAGGAATCATGGTTATTTTCCATTATTTTTGCCTTAATTTTTGTAGTGGCATGTTATGGGCTAAATAAACTTTGTTTTTATCTATCTTTTATTCCACTTGTGTGGGGGGCCTTGTACAGTTTTTCAAAGAGGTTTACCTCCCTTTGTCATTTTTGGCTGGGATCTGTTTTGGCAATGGCGCCTATTGGTGGTTGGCTGGGAGTTGACCCACACTTTCAACCAGTTCCAGTGACATTTGCATTTGGTGTCCTATTTTGGGTAGCAGGTTTTGATATTTTATACAGTATTCAGGATGTGGATTTTGACAGAGAACAAGGGCTTTTTTCTCTGCCTTCAAAATTGGGTGTAAAATCCGCCCTCTGGATATCTTGTTTTTCCCACATTATTTCTATAATTTTCTTTTTTCTTGGTGGATGGGTGGCTGGTCTTGGGATGTTCTATTTTATTGGTTGGTTAATTGTTAGTTGTATCCTTATTATTGAACATTTAATTGTTAATGAAAATAGACTGGATAAAATAAATGTGGCCTTTTTTCAAATGAATGCATATGTGTCGTGCATACTTTTATTGGCTGTTCTTGTAGATATTTTTTGGGTATATTAGTGTAGTGGTATATTGGTATATTGGTGTAGTGGTATAGTGGTGTATTGGTATAGTGGTGTGGGGTGTAGGGGGTATTGGTTCACTCCTCTTCCTGTTTAGTGTTCACTAAATTTAGGATAAGAATATAAGAATATGGATATATTAGAAAGATTAAAGGGAAAACTCGTTAGAGTAGAGTATGGAGAAAAGGAAATATATATCCTTGGTACTGCCCATGTATCAAAGGACAGTGTTAGGGAAGTAAGAGAGGCAATAAATGAAATAAGGCCTGATACAGTGTGTGTGGAGCTTTGTGAAGCCAGATATGAGTCCATGTTCAATGAAGATAAATGGAAAAACATGGACATCGTAAAAGTGGTTAAGCAAAACAAGGCCTTTTATCTATTGATGCAGCTTATACTCTCATCTTTTTATAAAAAAATAGGGGATAAATTAGGAGTTAGGCCAGGGGCTGATATGATAGAAGCTGTTTATGCTGCTCGGGAGATTGGCGCTGAAATAGTTTTGGCAGACAGGGATGTAAATATCACTCTAAAAAGGGTGTGGGGATATCTTGGATTCTTTAAAAAAATAAAACTAATTGGCCTTATGGTTTCGTCCATTTTTTCAACAGAAGAAATAACAGAGCAAGATATTGAAAAATTGAGACAAAAGGATCAACTGGAAATTGCCTTAGAGGAAGTAGCTTCCTCACTCCCAGAAGTAAAACAAAGACTATTAGATGAGCGAGATATATACCTTGCTGAAAAGATAAAGTCAGCCCCAGGGAAAAAGATATTGGCAGTTGTAGGTTATGGACATGTAAATGGAATTGTGTCCAATATCCCAAAAGAAAATGATCTGACACCATTAGAAACCGTGCCCAAGAAAGGAAAAATTGCTCAATTTTTAAAGTGGCTAATTCCTATTTTGATTATTGGGCTGCTTATATATGGATTTATAAAGGGCGGCAAAGACCTATCCATTGAATCCATTTCATTATGGATAGGAATCAATGGAACTCTTTCTGCTTTAGGTGTTGCCCTGGCCCTGGCACATCCTATAACTATTGTCTCAGCTTTTTTGGCTGCTCCCATAACCAGTCTCAATCCTATGGTAGCAGCAGGTTGGGTAGCTGGTCTTGTACAGGCATGGGTTCGAAAACCCAAGGTACAAGACATTGAAGAACTCCCCCATGCTATTTTGTCTGTAAAGGGCTTTTGGACAAATCCAGTGACTAAAATACTTTTAGTTGTTGCATTTGCAAATATTGGTAGCTCTATTGGAACTTTTTTAGCTGGGAGTATGATAGCAAGTAGATTGTTTTAGAAAGCCTATAGAATGGTGTAGTGGTATATTGGTGTATTGGTGTATTGGTATATTGGTATAGTGGTGTATTGGTGTATTGGTGTAGTGGTGGGTGTGGTGGTGAAAAATTACTAATCATACTTCCCTCTTTCTGTTCCCTGTTCACTGATCACTGTTCACTAAATATTGTTCACTCTAGGGCGAATGCTGAGTTGACAAAAAAACATAAAACTTTATGATACATATTAGTGTTTGTTAGCAGGAGGTAAGGATGAAAAAAATATTAAGCTATCTTTTACTGTTTTATTTTTTAATTACAGTTCCCTGTTTTGCTGAAAAGACAGGTTTTACTCAGGACGACAGGGAAAGACTAGTGCGGTTAGAGGCTACCCTTAAGGTCTTTATGCAGCAAGTGGATAAGCGATTTACTGAGCTACGGGAAGATATGAATAAGAGATTTGAGCAGATGACGAATTTTTTATGGATGTTAGTGGGTATATTTACCACACTTACTGGAGTAGTAATAGGATTTGCATATTGGGATAGGAGAACTATTGTTCGCAAGGCCCGAGATGAGGCAATAGAGGCAATAGAGAAGGAGGGGAGGTTGAGGGATCTCATCATGGCTCTAAGGAAGCTTGCTTCAGAGGAGAAAAAAGTTGCTGTAGTATTAAGGAATTTTGGGTTGTTGTGAGTCCCCTCTTTCTGTTCCCTGTTCTGTATATTTAAGAGCAATTTACTACCATTAGAACATAAATCCCTCCTGAAAAAAAGGATTGAAAAGCTTTTCTTCGTGTACAGTGGTTGCAGGACCATGACCTGAATAAATTACTGTATCTCCAGGAAGGACAAATACCTTTTTCCTAACTGAATCTAAAAGCTCTTCCAAACTTCCACCTGGAAAGTCTGTCCTGCCGATGGACCTTTGAAATATCAAATCCCCAGAAAACAGGGCCTTTGACTCTGGAAAGTAAAAAGATAAACTACCAGGGGTATGCCCAGGGGTTGAATAGACATAAGCTGTTTCCCCTAGCCAATATACTTCTCCCTCTTCTAAATTTTTATAGGTAAAGGGTGGAACTTTTGGAAATCCAAACATCCCTCCACCTCCACCAACCTGGGCCTTTAAAAGGAAATCATCCTTATTTGAAGCCAAAATATCCACTGAAGTGGCGTCCTGTAGCTCTTTATTCCCCAATATGTGGTCAAAATGAAAATGGGTGTTTAAAATAAATTTTAAAACCAAATTGTTTTTCTTTAAAAAATTCAAAACAACAGAAGGATCACCGCCTGGGTCTATAACTATTGCCTCAACTGAAT
>JAMOQN010000048.1 GCA_027063985.1 Desulfohalobiaceae bacterium | reverse complement strand
CAATAAAATTTCAAATTTAGATTCTGTTTCTTTTTCCTCTGCAAAACTCTCCATTAACTTTTTCCACAATATAAACTTCACTTCTGGATATTTTTCTAAGATTTGTGGGATTTTTTCATGAATTAATTTTTTTTCTTCCTCTGTTAAATTTTCATCATAAATCATAAGTCTTGGCCCCCCTTTATCAATCTTCATTATTTTTTCAACGTAATTGGTGATTAGTAGAGACCTTGTATGAAACGTCTCTACGGGGTTATTAGCTCAATCCCTTCGTAAGTCAGGTCTTTTTCAACCTATAGATAGTGATATGCAAAAATTGCGACATCATCAAAAATAACGTATTTTATCATATCCATAACCTACAGGTGTTTTTCTAATGTTCACTTTTTACAGATAGATTTACTTGAAAATTACCATAACACCTTTTATCTGTAGCTGTAAATAAAATCCATCCTCAAAGAGATCTTTTGATTTTAGATATAAATATAATGGGGGGGGTGAAAAAACAATATTTGGAAAATGTTGTAAAAGAGTTGTTTTTATGATTTAGTGACAATTAATAGATGCTTCATATCCTTCATACTTGGCTAATGTGTTTTTTCTATACCCTTCAAAAGGGATTGCAGAAAAAATCACTAAATACCAATTGGCAGTTTTTTCATAAATGCATATAGTTTTTTTCACATAAATATGTGTGTATTCATAATTATAACCAGGAAGGGAGTATTTTAATTTTCAAACTTAAATTCAAGTTTATCTTGTTTTCCGTCATTTCTGGCTATAACTAAAACCTTTCCTCCTCCACTGAGCTTACCAAAAAGTATTTCATCAGTAAGTGGGTCCGCAATCTCCTTTTGCACAACCCTCTTCATTGGTCTTGCACCATAATCTGGATCAAATCCTTTTTTCGCCAGAACATCCCTTGCAGTTTCATCCAATAACACTTGAACCTTTTTATCCTTTAATTGTTCATTTAATTCTTTAATGAACTTGTCTACTATCATCTTCATCAGGTCTCTATTAAGAGATCTAAAAGGAACAATTCCATCTAACCTATTTCTAAACTCTGGTGAAAAATATTTCTCCGCTGCCTTTACACCCATATGTGTTTTGTCTTCAATTTCTTCTTTTGCAAAACCAATGGATGTAGAAGACATATCCCTTGCACCAACATTGGAAGTCATAAGTAAGATTACATGTCTAAAGTCTGCTTTTCTTCCCGTATTATCAGTCAGAGTTGCATAATCCATAACCTGAAGTAATATATTAAAGAGGTCTGGATGGGCCTTTTCTATTTCATCTAAAAGCAAAACACTATGGGGATGTTTTCTAATACTATCAGTTAGTAATCCACCTTGATCAAAACCAATGTATCCTGGAGGAGCACCAATTAGACGCGCTACAGAGTGTTGCTCCATGTATTCACTCATATCAAATCTCAAGAAATTAATTCCAAGAATATTAGCAAGTTGTCTTGCAAGTTCTGTCTTTCCAACACCTGTTGGACCAACAAACAGGAAACAGCCAATAGGTTTATTGGGGTCTCTTAGGCCAGCACGAGAACGTTTTATTGCGCGCACAACTTGCTCAATTGCCTGATCCTGCCCAAAGACAACCTGTTTTAATTCTGCCTCCAGGTTCTTAAGTCTATCCTTATCCGAGGTAGTGACGCTCCTAATTGGCACACGGGCTATCTTAGCAACCACATTTTCAATGTCTTTTACAGATATTACCTTTTTCTTTCGCTCCTTTAAGGAAAAATGGGCTCCACATTCGTCTATTACATCTATTGCCTTGTCTGGCAAAAACCTATCAGGCAGGTATTTAATTGTAAGGTCAACAGCAGCTTCTATGGCCTTTTTTGAATATCTAATTTTGTGGTGTTGTTCATAATATTTTTTAAGACCCTTTAATATTTCAACACTTTCATCCCTGCTGGGCTCTAAAATGTCAATTTTCTGAAAACGTCTGGACAAGGCCCTGTCTTTTTCAAATAAATTTTTATATTCTTCATAAGTGGTTGATCCTATACATCTAATTTCCCCTGAAGCCAGCACAGGCTTTAATATATTTGATGCATCTAAAGATCCTCCACTGGTTGCTCCAGCACCAACAATGGTATGTATCTCATCAATAAAAAGGATCACATTTTCCTTTTTCTTTTTTAGTTCGTTGATAATTCCCTTTAATCTTCCTTCAAAATCTCCTCTAAACTTGGTTCCTGCAACGAGAGATCCCATATCAAGGGCGTATATCTTAGTTCCTTGAAACTTTTTTGGTACCTCTCCCCTTGCAATTTTTAGTGCAAGACCTTCTGCTAATGCAGTTTTACCTACACCAGGCTCACCAACATATAAAGGGTTGTTCTTCCTCCTGCGAGATAAAATCTGTATGGTACGCTCAATTTCCTCTTCTCGTCCAATTAAAGGATCTATAAGCCCCATCTGGGCCTTTAATACAAGGTCCTGGGTATACCTCTCCAGAAAAGACTGTCTTCTTGGATTTTCAGCCTCTTCTTTTGGTTGACCATGGGATATATATTCCAATATATCCAGCCGCTCCACACCGTGACTCTTTAAAAAATATGTAGCGTATGAATCTTCTTCTTCCATTAGTGAAGCCAAAAAATCTCCTAATTCCACACGTGATTTTTCAGCTGACTGGACATGAAAGATCGCCCGTTGAATCACCCTTTGCACTGCCAGGGTCTGGATAACCTCCCGTCCCTGGGACTCAGGATACACATCTAAATTATCTATAAAGTACCTCTCTAACTGTCCTTTTAGTTTGTTTACATTAACTCCACAATTTTTCAGGAGATTTTTCCCTTGTGGCACAAGTAAATAGGCATAAAGCACATGTTCTAAGGTCAAAAACTCGTGGTGCCGAATCCTAACTTCTCTAATTGCCAAAGCAAAAACCTTTTCTAAATCTTTACTTAACATAGCTAAACCTCTTCCATAGTACATTTTAAGGGGAATCCTTTTTTTCTAGCCATCTTGTGTACTAAAGCCACCTTTGTTTCTGCTATCTCAGCTGGATACACCCCACAGACTCCAACTCCCTTTTTGTGCACATTTAACATAATAGCAACTGCTTCTTCTTTGCTCTTGTGAAAAACTTTCATTAAAACATCCACTACAAATTCCATTGTGGTATAGTCATCGTTATGAAGCAAAACTTTATATTTAGGTGGTTCCTTAAGCTCTTCTTCTATAAGGGTCTCTTCGTGGAGTTCTGGTCTATTTTCCATAGTCATAATCCAAAACTCCTTTATACGATTTTTTATATTTAGTCCAATCTTTAAAAACAAAACTATCCATTGGTGGAAGCCCTAATTTTTTTCTAATTTTAGCATTGATCTCATGATAGGTCATGGTTGAAGAATTCCCATAATCCAGACCTAACTCAGTTGCCACTTTTCTTAAATCTCCTGTTCCTTCTATTTCTAAATAATCACCAAAGGGTAAGGTGTCCAGGCATATAACTGTATTATCAAACTCCCACTTTTCTCTTATTTTCTCATACTTAAGAGATATTTCAAGTCCAATCTTGCTCAAAGTGATTACAAAATTTTCCCTATTATCAATTATGGTTTCAAATTCTTGTGCTACTTTTTCGCCCCTTAATTCTTGGGCAGAAATTGTTTTTTTCAAACACAAGGTATGTGTTTTATTTGTGCTTCTTAGCCTTACAAGTATTCCCTGATTTTTTAACCTTTTGTCAGGATAATCAAACACAATATTTTGCTCAAAATACCTGTCTATAAAAATTGCACCCAGATTTTTTAGCCGATTTCTGATATCTTCAAATCCATGCCTCATAATAAATTTTACTTCCCTTTCTATGGCCATAATTCTCTCTCTCGTGTTCTGTAATTCGTGATTCGTGATTCGTAATTCGTGATTTGTGATTCGTAAATCGTAAATCGGAAATCGTAAATCGTAAATCGGGATTCGGGAATCGGAATCGTAAATCAAATCACTAATCACGAATCACTAATCACTATTATTTTAAAGTGGCTGGATGGTCAAGGCATTAAAAACAATTTGACATCAATCCTCTATTATTGATCTTAGCCTTGCAAAGGAGTCTTCTAAAGAGGACCTTTCTTCTACATCCTGGGTTAAAAATTCATTTATTCTGTCAATCTTCTCTATTGCATAGTCAATCTCAGTGTTAGAACCCTTTGAATATGCGCCTATATTTATCATGTCTTCTACCCTTTTATATGTGGCCAAGGTAGATAGGAGCTTATTGCCCAATTTATAAAGCTCCCTATCTATTATCTGAGACCTTAACCTGCTAATGCTTTTTAACACATCTATTGCTGGATAATGTCCCTGGTCTGCCAACTCCCTAGTTAGCACAATATGTCCATCTACTATTGATCTAACTGCATCTGCTATTGGTTCTGTAAAATCATCCCCTTCAACTAAGACCGTATATATTCCAGTTATTGTACCCTTATCAGAGGTCCCAGCCCTCTCAAGCAATTTAGGGAGTTGAGAAAATACAGATGGAGTGTAACCTTTAGTAGTGGGTGGCTCCCCAATAGATAGACCAACTTCCCTGGACGCCATTGCAAATCTGGTTATTGAATCCATCATAAAAAGAACATCCTTTGACATATCCCTAAAATATTCTGCTATAGTTTGGGCAGTATAGACCGCCCTTATCCTCTCAAGGGGAGATAAATCTGAAGTGGCCACTACCACTACTGACTTTTTTAGTCCATCTTCTCCCAATGAATCTTCGATAAATTCATTAACTTCTCTTCCACGTTCTCCCACAAGGCAAATTACATTTACATCTGCATTTGTATATCTCGCCATCATACCAAGTAAGGTAGATTTTCCAACACCAGATCCTGCCATTATGGCTATTCTTTGCCCTTTTCCTATGGTTAAAAGCCCATTTATGGCCCTCACCCCAACATCTAAAGGTGTATCTATGCGGCGCCTTAAAATGGGATTTAAGGGCTCTGCATATAAAGGATACAAATTGTCAACATTTATTTTGCCCCTTCCATCAAGGGGATTTAAAAAAGAATCCACTACCCTCCCCAATAATTCAGGACCAACCTTAACATAAGGAGGAGTGTTAAAATTTTTTATATATGATCCAGGTTTTATGCCCCTTAGCTCACCGTATGGCATGAGAAGTACAGTTGAATTTCTAAAACCTACTACCTCTGCAGGAATGGACTGGCCATTTTCAAGTATCACCTCACAAACTGAACCTATGGATGTATTTAGTCCTTTTCCTTCTATTACCAGGCCAATAACCTTATTTACCTTTCCAAAACTATCTGTGCTTTTAAGGGAAACAATTTTATTGATTGCGTCTTTTATTTTCATGGGTTAATCACTTAATTCAACATCCTCTAAAATCTTCTTTACCATCTCATATCTTTTATTAAAAGAATCCGTTACTTTAACCACACCTGTATCCAGTACTACTTCTCCAGCTTTTATATTATCTTTTTTCACAATATGCCAATTTTTTATGTCAATATATTTCTCTTTAAAAGGCTCTATTAATTCCTCTACCAGGGGCAAATCTTCCTCAGAAACATATACTTTTACACTCTTTGCTTCTTTAATTTCCTTTAAACATGAATTAAGTAATTCATCTAAAATCTTTTTTCTTTGTTTAATATATGCAAAACCTGTTATCTTTTCCACTGAAATCAGAATCAAATTCAAAATATCGTCTTTATAAGATTTAATTATCTTTTGTTTTTCCTTATCCATGGAATTTATCAATTCCAAAAACCTATCTTTCATCTGAGATTTTAACTCATCAATTTCTTGTTGTGCCTTTTTTAAACCTTCTTGATATCCTTCATTATAACCCTGCTTTTGGGCCTGCTGTTCAATTGATTTTGCTTTTTCATAAGCTTTTTTTATTATGTTTGACGCCTCTACAGAGGCCTTTTGTTTTATTTTGTTGAGAAATTTTTTTTCAGTCTCCTCATCCCATAAATCCAGCTCGTTATGCTTTTTGGCAAATTCCACCTCGTCTATTACAAAACCAGTATTTCCCACAATTATTCTCCCTTTAGACGAGGACATCTTCTCCTCCCTTACCTGCGATAACTATTCTACCTTCAGCTTCTAGCTGTCTAACAATACGCACAATATTTCTCTGGGCCTGTTCCACGTCTGAGAGTCTTACAGGCCCCATTATCTCAAGATCTTCTTTAATCATAGTTGCTGCACGCTCTGATAAATTGGAGAAGAATTTTTCTTTTAATTCATCTGATGCACCTTTTAGGGCTAACGTTAAGTCTTCGTTGGAGATTTCTTTTAATAATTCCCTGATGGAACGATCATCAAGGTTTTTAATATCCTCAAAAACAAACATGAGTTCTCTGATCTCTTCTGCCATCTGTGGTGATTCTGTTTCAATCTCTGCCAAGACCTCTTCTTCTATGGAACGTTCAGTTGCATTTAGTATCTCTGCTACTGCCTGTACTCCGCCAACTTTTTGACCTTCACCACCCATAGCCTCTAATTGTTCCCTTAAAACAGAATCCACTTCATATAACATTTCCAGGGGTACACTCTCCAATTTTGCCAGTCTTAAAAGGACTTCTGGCCTCACCCCTGCAGGTAAGTTTTTCAAAACCTCAGCTGCTTGATGGGGGGGAAGGTGTCCAAGTATAAGGGCAAGGGTCTGGGGATGTTCATTGGCCAAAATTCGAGCCATAATATTGGGGCTATAATTCTCTAACCCTTTAAACGGAGGAGGTTTATGTTCAGTTTCCAATCTCTTCATGATATCTTCTACACTTTCTCCATCAAGGACCTTGGACAAAATTCTCTTTGCCTGTGAAGGACCACCAACAAGCGCCCTTTTCCCAGACAAAAAGCTCTCATAAAATTCTGTCAAAACTGCTTCTACAATTTCCTGAGGCACTGTCTCCAGTTCTACCATTGCCTTTGAAACTTTTACTATCTCATCTCTATCCAACTCTTTAAATATCTTTTGAACATACGGATCTCCCAACGCCAAAAGTAAGATAGCTGTCTTTTGTACTCCAGTTAACTCCTTGGGGTCTTTGATTTCTTCCATATTTTTTATCTCCTAACCTCATCTCGCATCCAATTCTTTATTATAATCAATGCCTCGTCTGAATGCTTTTCCAGAATATTTGCAACCTTTTGTTTTAATTCTTCAAAGGGCCGTTTAGCCTCAAGTGCAGCCAGTTCCTCTTCGCTAAGCTGAGGTTCCTCCACTTCCTCTCCTTCTCCCTCTGGCAGTTCTTCCAACTCTGCAGTTTCTTCTTCTACTTTTGGCTTAATAAGTGATAGCACAACAGGCCTTACTACAAGTAGCAAAAAGAGCAAAATTACCAAACTATTCAAAATTGGAGTAAGGAATTTAGATAGGTAATCAAGTAACACCTGCCAAAAACCTGGCCCACCCAGCTCTAATGGGGTAAATTGCATGGAAACCACTTCAACGCTATCTCCTCTTTTAGGATTTATGCCAACTGCATTTTTTACCAATTCCTTTATCTTTTCTAACTCTTCTTTAGATCTTGGAACAAAAACTTTCTTGCCACCTTTACCCTTTTTATAGTATCCATCAACTAATACTGCTACAGTAATGTGATCTATCTGCCCCCTTGGGATATATATTTTTCTCTCTTCTTTGTTTATTTCGTAATTTATGGTTTGTTGTGAACGCTGTGATTGTTCTTTTGTGCTAGTACCACCACCAGTTTTTTGATATTGAACCCCGGGTTTTGATGTTTCAGCCTGCGTAACTCCTATTGAAGATTCTTTTACCTTTTGTTCACTCCTTACAACTGTTTTGTCTGGATCATATAATTCTTTATAAATATTCTGCTCACTTAAATCAAGGTCAACATTCACCTGGGCTATTACCTTTCCAGGACCTACAACAGGCATGAGTAAATTTCTTATCCTTCTAGTTAAAGTCTTCTCAAGATTAAGCTTATACTCCAACTGGGTAGTAGTCAAAGCAATATCCTTTGATGTGGTAAATGGCCTATTTAAAAGTTCACCGCGGGTATTTATTAAAGTAATGTTTTCAGGCTTTAATCCTTCAACTGCTGTGGCCACAAGATTTACAATGCTCTTTACTTGTTCCTTTGAAAGTTCCTTTCCCCGTTTTAATTGCACAAGGATAGAAGCTGAGGCTGGGGTCTGTTCTTCAACAAACAGAGATTTTTTTGGCAGTACTAGGTGTACCCTGCACCCTTGGATTTCAGGAATCGACATAATAGTCCTCTCAAGCTCTCCTTGAAGTGCCCTTTGATAATTTATCCGTTGTATAAAATCTGTCTGACCTAGGGAGGACTTTGAAAAAATTTCAAATCCTACTGTGCCTTTGCTAAGCAATCCCTGACCTGCTATCTCCAGCCTCAACTCATAAACCTTATCTTTGGGCACCAAAATGGTGCTTCCGCCTTGTTTTAATTTATATTTTACTTTTTTATTTTTTAAAAATTTTACAATTACTGCTGAGTCCTCTTGTTTTAGGTTGGAATAAAGCACTGCATATTCTTCTCTATTTAAAAAATATAGGAGCATTATAAATACAACAGTTAGAGAGACAAGTACACCAATAGCCAAAATCCTTTGTGGAAGTGTGCCCTTATCCCACAACTCCTTTATCTTTTCCTTCCAGGAAGACAAAAAATTCGCCATTTGCACTGGTCTCCTTAACTTAATTCAATTTTTTTGAGAAATACAAGGCAACCAATTAAAATTACATTGGCATATTTATTAATTGCTTATATGCATCAATCACCTTGTTTCTAACTGCAGATGTGAGCTTCATGGCAACATCTGCTTTTTGAAGGGCGATCATAACCTCATGTACATTTTCATTCTTTCCAACGGCAAATTCTTCTATCATTTTGTCTTTTTCTATTTGTAACTCATTTACCTTTTTCAGAGAATCTTCTATTGTTGAACCAAAGGATTTAGTCTGGCTAGACCTGAAATTCTTTGTATTTTGAGTATATAAATCTTTATCTTGAAGCCCAGATAAATAAGCTGCATGGGCAATTGATTTAATACTCATCCCACACCTCCTGAGAAAAATTATATTTATCTTCCAATGTCAATAGCCCTATTTAACATAGTCTTTACAGTACTAATAGTTGAAAGGTTTGCCTCATAACTTCTAAGCGCAGTAAGCATATTGGCCATTTCTTCAATAACATTTACATCTGGATACAACACATAACCGTCTTTATCTGCATCTGGATGATTTGGATCATAAATCCTCTTATAACGATCTTCCTCTTCTATCCTGTTAACCTTTACACCTTTTACCTCTCTTTCTATCCTAGAAGCCATAAGATTATCAAAAGGCCATTTAAGTGGGGCTGCCCTAAAAATTACTGTCTTTCTTTTGTAAGGCCCGCCCTCTGGAGTCCTGGTTGTGTTTATATTGGCCAGGTTCATAGAAATGACATTTAAATTAGTCCTCTGGGCACTTAAACCAGATGCTGCAATGTCTAAGGCGGTCATGAAATTAAGTGGCATTATTTACCTCCTTCTGTGATCACTTGGTGTAACATATCAAATTCTTTCCTCATCAAGGTTGTAAGGGTATTATAAGCAAGGACGTTTTTGGCCTGAATTGCCATTTCCTTGTCTAAGTCCACTGCATCTTCGCCTTCTACTACCCTAATTTCTAATTCCTTGTAAAAATCAGGGGTGGCGGTCATTTTATTAGGCATGTGTTTTGGATTTGTTCTTGCGAGCCTTCCAGTCTCTTTTATTTGTAAGGCCTCTTGTAATTTTTCCTCAAAATCTATGCGACGTGCCTTATAATGGGGATTTTCTATATTTGCCAGATTACTGGCGACAATATTTTGACGAATTAATCTTAAATCCATTACCTTTTTCATGAGATCAATAGGCTCTTCAAACAAACCCTTCATGGCAATCTCCTCAATCTAAATTTGTCTAAATTTTTGACAAGCTGGAGTTATTTGTAATAAAAATGCAACTTATATTCCAAGATTTGGGCAAAAAAATTAATAGTTGATAATTACATAATGATTTGACAAAATAGGAAGTAGGTTAATGGGTGGATGGGTTGATGGGTATATGGGTGGATGGGTTTGTGGGGTTTCATAGAAGTTCTAT
Source organism: Desulfohalobiaceae bacterium (assembly GCA_027063985.1). Taxonomy (GTDB): domain Bacteria; phylum Desulfobacterota; class Desulfovibrionia; order Desulfovibrionales; family Desulfothermaceae; genus Desulfothermus. Next base: position 8,798 of record JAMOQN010000048.1, on the reverse strand, counting down.
GTTCTAAATTCCTTAAACGTTGAACATTGAACTTTGAACTTTGAACAATTTAACCCTTAAACCTTAACCCCAAAATTAAAGCATAAATTAAATTTTTTGGTTGTATGTCCGACTAAAATTCAAAGAAGATGCAATATTACGCATAGCAAAAGGAGTTTAGTTATGAAATTTTTAAAGATTAAAAGGGCGCTTATTAGTGTTACAGACAAATCCAATTTAGTAGAGTTTGCTAGTTTTTTGATACAAGGGGGAGTGGAAATTGTATCCACTGGAGGGACCAAGAAAAAATTAGAGCAAGCAGGACTTAAGGTGACATCTGTTAGTGATGTGACAAAATTTCCAGAAATTTTAAATGGCAGAGTAAAGACCCTTCATCCCCATATCCATGCAGGGGTTTTGGCAGACAAGGAAAACAGCGAACACCTGGAGACCTTAGAAAAATTAAACATTAAGCCCTTTGATCTCATCTGTGTGAACCTGTATAATTTTGAAGGGGCCTTAAAGCAAGGGCTCAAGGGAAAAGACCTAATTGAACAAATAGACATTGGAGGGCCTACTCTACTTCGTGCTGCTGCAAAAAATTACTTTAGTGTTGCAGTTGTCCCTGACACCTCTTTTTATGAGGAAATAATTAATGAATTAAAAAATAATGACTTTTCCATCTCATTAGATTTAAGAAAAAAAATGGCGGCAAAGACATTTTATATAACATCTAACTATGACAAGATGATCTATGAGGCCCTGTCAAAGGAATAAAAATGTAAACCTCGTTAAAGATTGAAAAGGACTTTCAATCCCTTCCAAACTATAGGAAGGGATTATACTCATCCTTGCGGAAAGAGCTTTCTAAGGGAGTAAAGAAGGGGGAAGGTAAAAAGTCATGGCAAATTTTAGGAGAAATGATACTAGTTTATAAATTTAAAAAAGAAAAAAGCGAACAAATCAATATACTTTAATGCAACTTAGGTGTAACATTGGGCAGTGATTTATGTCGATAAGTTGACTGTTATGTCATGTTAATAAAGGGGAAGATTATTATGCATATAAGAAAGGAAAAAATATAAGGCAACCAAGGCTTAGATATTCATTGGGACGATATTGTTTCTAATTATTATTTAGAAGAATTTAAGAATATCAGTAGTAAAGAATTAGATAATGAATTTAATAATTCGCTAAAAACATTAACTAAATGTCTAATAAACTCAAATACTCAAGATAAAAAATATTTAGTTGATTTATTTGCTAAACTTATAGAATTTTATATTGAAAATAAAATAGAGAAAGAAATAAGTAATTCATTTTCAAAGCTTCTAAATTTAACATAATATGAACATGTTATGTAAAATTGAGCAACTATTTTGTTAGGAAAACCTAAGTCTTTGGTAAAAGATTTTTTAAAACATTTAAACTCAAAGGAGGTGTAACTATAGGATTTAAAATCTATGGAAATGATACAGGACTTCCAAAGAGCCTTATTAAAAGGTTACAAAAACTTTATAAAAGAAAATATCCGGAAAATCTTCCTTACACAAAGGAACAGGCCTGGGAACTTGCAGAACTTACCTCTGAGACCAAGAGGCAGATTGGTCTTTTAATAGATAGAAAGGGTCTTGTTCTAAAAGTTATACTTGGAGATAATGAAAAAATAGTTATTCCTCAGTTGGGTAGGATAAGGGTTAAAAGTGGCAGGCTAAAAGGGATAAGACTCTTACACACCCACAGGGGCAAGACCCCTTTAACTCAAGATGACTTAATGGATCTTATTTTTTTAAGGTTAGATAACATTGGAGTTTTAATGGTGGGAGAAGAGGGAAATCCTGAGAAATTCCAGTGGGCCCATATTCTCCCTTCTAACAAAGAAAACAGGCCGTATTATATATCAGAGATCCTTCCTTGGGACACTGACAAAATAAATCTCAAAGGGACAATACAGGCAATTGAAGAAGAACTTTCAAGGAATATAGAGGAGGGTGTCTTATCAAAAAATAAAGAAAGGGCTCTATTAGTTAGTGTGGATACTACTTCTAAAGAATTCCAGGAAAAATCTTTAAAAGAATTGGATGAACTCGCAAAAACAGCTGGAGTTGAGGTATGTGGAAAGCTTATCCAGAGGGTCAAATCTGTTAACCCACAATTTATACTTGGAAAGGGAAAACTGGCGGAACTGGAGGTCTTATGTCTTCAGACAGACGCCAATATCTTAATCTTTGATAGAGAACTGACTCCGTCACAGATCAATAATCTTGCAAAGATAACAGAAAGAAAAATAATTGACAGGACACAACTCATACTGGACATCTTTGCCCAGCATGCCAAGAGTAAGGCAGGGAAATTCCAGGTGGAGTTGGCTCAATTAGAGTATACTTTACCGAGATTAGTGGGGAAAAATAGGGCTATGAGCAGACTTACTGGAGGAATTGGTGGAAGAGGACCAGGAGAGACTAAACTTGAGATGGACAGAAGAAGGATTAGAGAGAGAAGGACAAAATTAAAAAAAGAATTGGAGAAGGTAAAGGCCCAACGGGCACATAAAAGGCTCAGGAGACAAAAGGCTGGATTACCTGTAGTCTCTTTAGTAGGGTACACAAATGTTGGAAAATCCACTTTATTAAATGTACTTACAAGAAGTGACATTTACACTGCTAATAAGCTATTCGCCACGTTGGATCCAACATCTAGAAGAATTCGCTTTCCTAATGAAAAGGAAGTTATAATAACAGACACAGTTGGATTTGTTAAATACATGCCGCAAAAACTCAAAGAAGCCTTTATGGCTACCTTAGAAGAATTGAACATAGCAGATATAATTCTACATGTAGCTGATGCATCACACGAAAATATAGAAGAACAAATCTCAGCTGTAAGAGAGATATTAACTGAAATGAAACTTATGGATATTCCAGAAATCTTGGTTTTGAATAAAATAGATCAAATTAGCCATGAAGAGAAAATAAGATTACAACATATGTTCCCGGAAGGTATTTTAATCTCTGCACTTACCAGAGAAAATCTGGATATCTTGGTTGATAGAATTTCCAGGACATTGCCAACAAAAAGAAATTTTATAGAAAATAAATCAAAATATTAGCAAAAAAAGCATCATATTATTGACATGAATAAGATAAATCCTTTAATATCCAAGATAAAGTCACTCAAAGAATTCCTCATTATAAAAAATAGCACTTTAGAAAATAAGCGAATAGTATTTACCAATGGATGCTTTGACATATTGCATAGGGGGCACATAGAGTATCTACAACAGGCAAAAACACTGGGTGATATATTAGTAGTTGGTTTAAATAGCGATAGTTCCGTAAAAGTGCTAAAAGGAGAAAATAGACCTATTAACAATGAAATAGACAGGGCAATTTGTCTAGCAGCTCTGGAAGCTGTAGATTACGTAATCATATTTAATGAAGAGACACCATATAATCTAATAAAAAACATTCGTCCTCAAGTATTAATAAAAGGCGGAGACTGGAGGGAAGAGGAAATTGTGGGATACGATATAGTCACAAGTTATGGAGGAAGAGTAATAAGTTCCAATTTTTTGTCCAATTATTCCACAAGTAAAATTATCCAGAGAATAATTAATAGATATTGTAAAGATAAAACTTAACCAAAATGGAGGAAACTATGGAAAAAAAACAAGTAAAAAAAATATTATGTGCAGTGGATTTTGCCGAATATTCAAAAGAGTTGGTCAGGTATGCCTATACACTACAGGATGCCTTTGACGCAGATTTACATATTATCTATGTTGCTCCTACTCTATCACAATATGTGGGCTTTCAGATATCACCAAGCTCAATTGAAAATTTTGTAGGGGAAATTATCCAAGGTGCAGAAGAGACCATGCAAAAATTCATTAAAGAAAATTTTCCTGATAATCCAAAGGTTGTTGGAAAGGTAATAACTGGTTATGCAGCAGAAGAAATAATTAACTACTCAAAAGAAAATAATATAGATCTAATTGTAATGGGAACACACGGCAGAAAAGGTATAGATAGAATTCTCTTTGGTTCTGTAGCTGAAAAAGTGGTAAAAAGTTCTAGTGTGCCAGTACTAACTATTAGACCAAAGAAACAAACAAATTAGGGGCAAATTTCATGGGCCTTTTTCAATTATCCAAAAAAAAAGCAGGGATTGGCCTGGATCTTGGAAACAAATGGATAAAAACAGTTAGACTCACAAAAAAGGGAAAAAAATTAGAACTTAATAAATTAGGCAGGACTTATCTAAAAAGAGAAGAGATTGAAGACAAAAAAAAATTAAGAGAAAAAATAAAAATACTTTTAAATTCCTTATCAATCAAGGACAGAGAAGTGAGTCTCTCATTAGCAGGCCATTCTGTAATTATCAAAAGACTTAAATTGCCCAAATCAGAAGGAAAAGAAGAAAAACTAGAAGATACAATAAAAAAACATACAAAAGAGCATATACCCTTTGATATAGAAAATGTATACATGGATTACTTTATCATAGATAATCCAGAAGGGGACTCAAAAAATATCGAATACTTTTTAGTTGCAAGCAAAAAAAATGTAGTAAATGAATTAAAAGATTTCATAGAAGGGGCAAATTTCAAGATCGAAGGAATAGATGTAGAAGGATTTGCCTTATGCAATTGTTTTGAATACAATTATCCTGATTACATTTCTGATACCACATATCTACTGGATATTGGGGGCGTAAACACAATATTTTGTGTTTATTCAAATGGAATGCCCCTCCTTATAAGGGATATAAGTCTGGGAGGTGATCAGCTAACAGATGTAGTAAAACAGGTGCTGAATAAAAATTTTTTTGAATGTGAAAAAATAAAAATAAATGGATTTAGTTCCGTTGCCCCAAAAGACAAAATTTTAATCCAGCAAAAAATGGAGGAGCTATATCTAACCTGGATCGATGAAATTCAGAAAATAATATATTTTTATATTTCAAATAACCCAGAAAATAAAGAGGTTGAAAATATTTATCTATCTGGCGGAGGATCTTTGTCACCTAAATTAAAAGAAGTAATGGAAGAACACCTGGAAAAAAATATTGATTTCTTAAATCCATTTAGAAAAATAGATATACCTATTGCCAATTTCGACCTTGAATACATTAAATCTGTTAGGCCACAATTTGCCATTGCTACTGGCCTGGCACTGAGAAATTTTATATAAAAAATATAAGGTAGAATGTAGATGATAAAAATTAATTTATATCCTTATAAAAAGACAAAAAGAGGTTTATCTATTGAGCTTGAGCTAGGAATATATGTTTTAACTTTGTTAGTTATATCCATATTATTATTTTTTGTCAATACAAAAATCAATAACCACATTAATCATTTAGCAAATATAAAATCTCAAAAGCAAAATTTAAATAGATTATTAATCAAAAAAGTTAAAATTGTAAATAATTACAAAAAGCAACTAAAAGAATTAAATTATAAAATAAAAGTAATAAAAGAAATAAGAAAAAGTCAGAATATGCCTGTTATATATCTAAGTGAATTGGTTACAAATTTCATTAAAGAAAAATTATGGTTTACCAGTTTAAAATTATCTTCCAATAAGGATATAGACCTTTCAGGAGTTGCCTTGGATAACCATATATTAGCTCAGTACATAAAAAATTTGAGACACTCAAAGTACACAAAAGAAGTATATTTAAAACAATCTGCCAAGAGAAAAATAATGGGTTATAGTTTGGTATCATTTAGTTTTAAACTGATAACAAAAAAAATCATGGATGAAAAAACACAATGAAAACAAATGAGCTAATTGAAAAGATAGAAAAATACCCTAGAAAATATAGAATAATTGCGTTTCTTGTGGTAATTTTGTTAGTGACAACAGGATATTGGTATTTTATTTTTAAACCCAAAAGTGAACAGATAAAATTATTGGAAAAAGACATTGAAAATCTAAATCGACAAATAGCATTAAATCGAAAAAGAATAGCTCAATTAAAGAAACTTGAGGCCAAAATCAAAGAGAAACAAAGAATTTTTTATTATGCAAAAAAGCTCCTTCCAGATTCAACAGTTGAAATAGAAAACCTATTAGCAAACATAGAGACCCTTGGAAATGATGTGGGGGTGGAATTTCTGTTGTTTAAGCCAGGTCCAGAGACAAAATCTGATTTCTACGCCAAAAGACGCCTTTCCTTAAATATAAGGGGTTATTTCCCAAACCTCATGCTATTTTTATCTCACATATCCAATTTAAATAGATTGGTCACCCTTGATTCTGTCTCTTTTAGACCTGACAAAAACCAGATGGTCACAGCCAAGTGCAAGCTATATATTTATAGATCCTTAACTGAGCAAGAACTTAAAGCAATGAAAAAAAATAAGCGGAAAAGAAGGTAAAAGGTAATGATAAGACGATCAATTTTTCCTTTATTAATAATTATATCTATAGTTTTTTTTAAACAGGGACAAGCATCGATGCAGGATAATTCAACACAAAAAAGAGAAGTGCCTGAATGGATATATCCAGCCCCTTTTAAATACGACGCAAAAAATCTCCCAGATCCCTTTGTTCCTTTTATAAAGGCAAAGAAAGCACAACAGGTGCTGAAGAAAAAAGGGCTAAAGAATCTTGGTCCACTGCAAAAAATAGACCCAACTCAATTAAAATTAATTGGTATAATCTATTCAAAAGACAAAAAAATTCCACCAATGGCGCTTGTGGAACTCCCCAACAAAAAGGGGTATATCCTAAAAATAGGCACTTATGTTGGTCAAAATGGTGGATATGTAAAAAATATTTCTAAAGATAAAGTAAGTATTGTAGAACCCGTATTCAATATTTTTGGAGAAAAAAGTTACAAAGAAATCATTTTGAAATTACACAAGAAAGAGGGAGATTAGAGATGAAGAAATTTATTCTACAACTAATTTTAATAATTTTTGTTATATCCTCATTTTATGCCTACGCAAAAGATATTGATATAAATACATCCAATGGACGGAATAATATAGATATAAGTTTAAACGATAATCAGACTTTTGATGTTAAGTATAAGTACCCACTATTTACAATAATACTCTCTCCAGGATCAAAAAAGTTAGATAAGCCAGTTATACCTTCAAATAGCATAATAGAAAAAATAGTTTTTATTCATAGCAATGGAGAAATTAAAGCCATTAATTTTTATTTAAAAGACAAAATACAATACTTAGTTTCAAAAGAAAAAGATAAATTACATATACTTCTTGTTAAAAAGGAAGATAAAAGCAAGAAAATTACACTTCAAGATATAAAATTTACAAAAGATGAGAAAAATAATCTGTATATAAAATTAAAATTTCCTCAAAAAATAAATTATACTTTAAAAAGTTCAGAAAAAAATTCTTTAGATATTTTAATGCCAATGGTATGGATTCCTGAATCTTTGATAAAGATATACGATTTAACAGAATTCAAGTCCCCAATAAAAAACATATTTTTAAAAAATACTCCTAATGGAGGAACTATACATCTATCCTTTTTTAAAAGGGAGCCTATAACTATTTCAAATAAATCAGGATACTTTCAAATAGTGATACCACCATTAAAAATTCTACAGAGAGAAGTTAAAGAAAAAAATAGGGATATTTCATCAAAAAATAAAAGTGCATATGAAGAGGAAGGTACCTTATTACCAGGTATGAAAAAGAAATATAATGGAGAATTAGTAAGTATTGACTTGCAAAATGCCGATGTAAAACATGTCCTCAGGCTTCTGGCAACAGTAGGTGGATTTAATATAATATTTGATGAAAATGTAAAGGGAAATATAACACTCCAATTAAAAAATGTTCCATGGGATCAAATATTGGATTTAGTGTTGTTGCAAAAGAATCTTGGGATGGTAAAACAGGGAAATATTATGAGGATTGCACCTATCTCTAAAATACAAAAAGAGCAGGAAATAATAAGAAAAACAATAGAACAAAAACGACAATTAGAGCCACTTATCACAAGATATATAAAGGTTAACTATACTACTGCGGCCGAGGTTTCTCCGAAATTAGAAAAATTCCTGACAAAAAGGGGAACAATAAGCTACGATACCCGCACAAACCAGCTTATTATATCAGATACAAAGGAAGCAATAGAAAAAATACAGAGAGTTCTTAGAAAACTTGATCAACCAGAGAAACAAGTGCTTATAGAGGCACGGGTTGTGTATGCAACTGAATCCTTTCAAAGGGGACTTGGGATCAAGTGGGGCGGTGGCTTTAAAACAGGGGCTACCTATGGTGGTCCCCAATTTGACATTGGTCTTTACGGAACCCAAGGGGGAACAACCGCCCAATCATCAGTATCTCCCAGTGGATTCGCCATAAACCTGCCTAATGAAGCTGGAACTAACCTGGGAATTGGGGGGTACATATCTAAAATTTCAGGATCTAATTTTTTTACTCTAGATGCTCAACTATCATTAGGTGAAAGCCAGGGAGAAGTAACTACAATCTCTTCTCCAAGGATAGTTACGTTAAACAACCAACAGGCAGAGGTGATGCAAGGCACTAAAATCGCCACAAAAACAGAGTCAGAAAGTGGCGGTACTACAACTGTATACAAGGATGCAGTATTAAAATTGTCGGTTCTGCCTCAAATAACACCAGACAACAATTTGATTTTAGATATCACTATATCCGATGACAACCCTGTTGGCGGTGGAGAAGACATTGAAACAAAGTCCGCAAAAACAAAACTCATGGTCAAGGATGGAGAAACCATAGTAATAGGTGGTGTCCAGAGGGTAAGTGAATCCAGGCAACAGGACAGGATACCATTTTTAGCAAAGGTCCC
>JAMOQN010000047.1 GCA_027063985.1 Desulfohalobiaceae bacterium | reverse complement strand
ATCAAGAGATGGAACTGGCGCATCAAAAACCCCTGCTCAAAAGGTGGTGGATGAGATAAAGGCCATTGGTGGAGAGGCCTATCCAAACTACGACAATGTTGCAACCAAAGAAGGTGGAGAAAATATTATAAAAACTGCAATAGAAAGATTTGGACGCATTGATATTCTTATTAACAATGCAGGGATATTGAGGGACAAATCCTTTACCAAAATGGATCCTGATATGTGGCATGGAGTAATGGATGTTCATCTCAATGGCGCATACTATGTTACAAGGCCTGCATTCTTAAAAATGAAAGAACAAGGTTACGGAAGAATAATATTTACAACTTCTGCAGCTGGTCTTTATGGAAATTTTGGTCAGGCAAACTACTCTGCTGCTAAATTGGCCCTTGTGGGTTTTATGAACACCCTAAAAGAAGAAGGAGAAAAATATAATATAAAGGTAAATACGGTGGCGCCCTTAGCAGCATCAAGACTAACACAGGACATATTTCCTGCAGATATGTTGGATAAGGCAAAACCAGAGTATGTTGTTCCATTGGTCATATATTTAGTTAGTGATAAGTGCGATATATCAGGAAGAATATACAATGCTGGACTAGGGACTTATAATCGAGTTGTCATTGGAACTGGTCCTGGAATTATGTTATCAGAGAAGGGAGAAGTTCCAAGTCCTGAAAAAATAAAGGAAAATCTCGATTATATATGCAGTCTAAAAGATTTTAAGGTATATAAAAATCTAACAGAACAACTAACAGATCTACTCTCCTCTTTAAATAAAAAACCAGATCAAGATGCAAAAGGTGAATCTACCATATTTAATTCTCCAAATGAAGTATTTGCTGCAATGCCTAAAGCATTTAAAAAAGATGCCTCAAAAGGTGTAGATGTTTCATTTTTATTTAAAATATCTGGAAAATCTGGAGGTGAGTGGGTAGTTAAAATATCAAATGGGAATCTGGATATAACAGAAGGTGTCATTGATAACCCAACAACTACACTTGAAATGGAAGATAAAGACTTTTTAGATATGATGAATGGGAAACTGCCAGCTATGCAGGCATATACTTCAGGCAAATTAAAGATTTCTGGTGATATTATGAAGTCTCAATTAATTGAAAAGTTATTTAAATTAAATTGAAAAAGGATTAATGGGAGGGACTATGATAGGCATTAAATCCTATGGAGCATATATTCCAAAATTAAGGCTTTCCCGTCAGGCAATTTATCAGGCCATGGGTTGGTTTTCTCCAGCACTGATGATGGTTGCCCAGGGTGAAAGAGCCATGTGTAATTGGGATGAAGATTCAATTACCATGGCAGTTTCAGCGGCTTCTTATGCTTTGTCAAATAAAGATAAAAACAAGATACAAACCCTTTTATTCGCATCAACCACTCTTCCCTTTGCAGATAGACAAAATGCTGGGATTATTAGGGCAGCTTTAAATCTAAAAGAACATTGTATGACCCAGGACATAACAGGCTCCCAACGAGCTGGGATTAGTGCTCTTATTTCAGCTCACAATGTTGCAAAGGCTGAAAACAAAGATGTTCTTGTAGTTGCATCTGACACAAGACGCGCAAAGCCAGGTTCAGTATATGAGATGTACTTTGGAGATGGGGCTGCTGGCCTTTTAATAGGGTCAGGGGAAGATGTTATTGCACAGTTTGTTGACTCATATTCATTATCTGTTGATTTTAATGACCATTTTCGGGGAGAAAGGAAAAGATTCGACTATTTCTGGGAAGAAAGATGGGCAAGGGATGAAGGATATCTAAAACTTATTCCAAAGGCCATTTTAAAGCTTTTAGAACAAGCAGGTCTATCTGTTAAAGACATAACTAAATTTGTATATCCTTGTGTATTTAAACGGGACCATGGAAAGATTGCAAAGATAATAGGCGCAGAAAAGGATCAAATCCAGGATAATCTCCACGATGTTGTCGGAGAGACTGGCTGCGCCCATCCCTTACTAATGCTCACTAAGGTATTAGAAGAGGCAAAACCAGGGGACATAATTGTGGTGTGTGGATTTGGTCATGGTGTTGATGCAGTTTGTTTCAAGGCAACAGAAAATATCACTAAATTTATACCTAAAAATGGATTTAAAAAGAGTTTAGAAAACAAAAAAACAATAGACAATTACACCAAGTTTCTTGTTTTTAGCAAAAACTTAGAGCCAGATCTTGGCCTTAGGGGAGAAGAGGATCAAAAGACCTCTATGTCTGTTCTGTATCGCAATAACAAAATGTTGCTGGGGTTAGTTGGAGGAAAATGTAAAAAATGTGGCACTGTACAATTTCCAAAACAACCTGTTTGTGTAAATCCCGATTGTGGAGCCACCAACTCCCAGGAAGAATATGAATTTTCCAATAAGACCGCAAAAATTATGAGCTATACGGGAGATATGTTGGCGGCATCCATTGATCCTCCTCACAAATACGGGCTTATACAATTTGAGGGTGGTGGCAGGATGCTGGCTGATTTTACTGATTGTGACTTGGAGGATCTGGAAGTTGGACTTGAGATGGAAATGGTCTTCAGAATCAGATTTGTTGATGAAAAAAGGGGTTTTAAACAATACTTCTGGAAGGCAAGGCCTATTTTTGGGGCCAAGAAGGAATTAGAAAAAATAAGGTTTGATGGCAAGGTAGCAGTTGTAACAGGCGCAGGTGGAGGACTTGGAAGGGTCTATGCAATTGAGCTTGCAAAAAGAGGTGCCAAGGTAATTGTAAATGACCTTGGAGGTGAAAGGGATGGAACAGGCTCGTCATCAACTCCCGCCCAAAAGGTGGTGGATGAGATAAAGGCCTTTGGTGGAGAAGCATATCCTAATTATGACAATGTTGCCACAAAGGAAGGTGGAGAAAATATCATTAAATGTGCCTTAGAAAAATACGGCAGAATAGATATCCTTATTAATAATGCAGGCATTTTGAGGGATAAGAGCTTTGTGAAAATGGAAGAGGATATGTGGCATCCTGTTTTAGATGTTCACTTACATGGTGCATATTATGTTACAAAGCCTGCCTTTGAAGTTATGAAAAAACAGGGTTATGGAAGAATCATTTTTACCTCATCTGGTGCTGGTCTTTATGGGAATTTTGGCCAGACAAATTACTCCTCTGCAAAAATGGGACTAGTGGGACTTATGCATACTTTAAAATTAGAAGGAGAGAAGTATAACATTAAGGTAAATACAATAGCACCTATTGCTGCATCAAGGCTAACACAAGATATATTACCACCTGATCTATTTGAAAAAATGAAACCAGAATATGTAGCACCAATGGTTTTGTATTTATGCAGTGATGTATGTGAAGTAACTGGATATATTTTTAATTGTGCTGCTGGATATTATAACAGGGCAGCCTTTTTAACTGGTAAAGGAGTAAAAATAGATAAAGGTGATGAGATACCTACAGTGGAGGACATTGAAGAATACTTTGATGAGATAAATGATATTTCTGAGGTATCAGAATATTACAATGCAAATGACGCCATTATGAAGATGTTTTTTTAAAAAATAGGAGGGAAATTATGGCGCAAGGTATAAGGGATAAAGTGGCCATAATAGGAATGGGCTGCACAAAATTTGGAGAAAGATGGGATGTTGGTGCAGAAGAACTTATGGTTGAGGCATTTTTAGAGTGCATTGAAGATGCAGGAATAGATAAAAAAGATATCCAGGCAGCATGGCTTGGAACATGTATAGATGAAGTAAGTGTTGGCAAGACTGCTATGCCCTTATCCACTACTTTGAGGCT
>JAMOQN010000046.1 GCA_027063985.1 Desulfohalobiaceae bacterium | reverse complement strand
ATGGAAAAGCTCCTGGTGAGTACCGCAAAACGCCTAACTGGATTGGCCCGCCGGGTTGTAGTATAGAGGATGCTCATTTTGTCCCAATTTCTGCAGACAAATTACCAGAAGCCATGAGTGCATGGGAAAAATATCTCCACGCGGAAGCTCCAGACCCTTTAGTACAACTTGCTATTCTTCATGCGGAGTTTGAAGCATTACATCCTTTTCTGGATGGAAATGGTCGTCTGGGACGTATGCTTATTCCTCTTTTCCTGTATCAAGCCAAAATGATCAGCGGCCCAATGTTTTATATTAGCGCTTATCTGGAAAGACATCGTGAAGAATATTACGAACGGTTAAGGCAGGTATCAAGTGAGGGAGCCTGGACAGAGTGGTGTATCTTTTTTCTGAAGGCCATACGTGAACAGGCTGAAGAAAACCTGCAAAAGGCCAGAGATATTTTAAAACTTTATGAAGAAATGAAGATAAAGTTTATGGACTTAACCCATTCTCAATATGCTATTTTAGCCCTGGATTGGGTCTTTGAAAAACCAATTTTTAAAAGTTCAGATTTTACGCATTCAGCAGGTATTCCTCAACCAACCGCTTTCCGAATTCTTAATCTTTTAAAAAAGAATAATATTTTAAAAGATTTTCGCCAGGGTAAGGGAAGAAAAGCGGCGATACTCATGTTTTCAGAATTGTTAAATATAGCAGAAGGGTATTTTGATTATCATAAATAAAAAAATATGAGAGACAAAACTTTTTATTATTATTTCATGAGAGACAACAGCATTTTTATGCCTCAAAAGAAACTAATACGGTAAAACGGATTTCAGGTAATTTTTGTAGGAGATCTTTTCTGGTTTTAGATAAATGCTTCTTTTGATTAGTGAGAGGCCGGTGTCTTTGTCATTTAGCTTTTCTATATATAGTTTTCCCAATAAAAAAATTGCTGAGGCATCGTTTGGGTTTAGTCTGATGGCAGACTCAAGATATTTTTTTGCCATTTCTTGTTGGCCCCTTTTTAGATATAAATTAGCAAGGAGAGTGTAGAGATAGGGATATCCATTTGGGTCAATTTTGTTAAGCCACTTTTGTGCCAGTTCAAGCTGGTCTTTAAATTCGCAAATCTGAGCAAGTCTAATTATGGCGAAAATGTGTTTTTCGTCGATTTCAATGCATTTTAAAAAGGATTTTTCTGCCCTGTTTAGATCACCTAGTTTCATATATACAGACCCTAGGTTATAAAAATAGGTCGCTAAACTTTTTACGCCCAACGCCTGTTTGAACATTTTTAGTGCATTTACAAAATCGCCTATTTTTGCATAACATACCCCAAGGGAATTTAAAGCTGTATGGTTTTGGGGATCCATCATCAAAGACCTTTTATATTCTTGAGTGGCCAAGTAAATATCTCCTTTTATGAATAATTTATCCGCTCTTAGATTAAAGGTTATTGAGTCAAAAATGGCGATTTTGGGATGAGGGATAAGTAATGCGTGTTCCAAGGAATCTATTGAAGATCTAATTGCTTCTAATCTGTTTAGGTCTAGTAAGGGATAGTTTGTTATTCCTATTTTTACATCTTTATGGGAAGATGCTATGCGTTTTAATTCTTGAAATATAGGATCTTCTTTAGTGATTCTAAAGTTGTTTGCTAAAAATATGTATTTTTTGGCTCCAATATATTCTGTATATATATCGATTTTCTCTTTTTTTAATATATTTGAAATACGTTCAAAAATATTTTTTGGACCAATAACATGTAATATAGAAAATCTACTAAATTTCTCAGATTTATTATAAAAGCTGATTATAAAATTTTTGTAAATAGGTCTGTAAGTTTTTTCTTTTGGATAGTCCTGAATTGGTTTTAACGTATCTCCGATCTTTATGGATTTAAATGGATTGTGTCTGATTATTATATCACCTACTGAATGATTTCTTGAGCTATTTGATATAATTAATTCAGCCTTTAATTGGTTTGTTTCACAATCAAAAACCTGAAAATATTGACCGCATTTAATGCCAAAATCTTCGCCAATATTTATATTAACAGTGTCCATATTGATTATTTTATTGACAATAGCGCAATTATTCAGAATATAGTTAATGGATACTGGATGGTCTGGATTTTTACTATTTTGTAAAATTTTAACGCCTTTTTTTAAAATATCTAAAATTTCATAGGCAAGATCAACAGAATGCATTTTAAATAAATATCCAGGAATGTTGTTAGGATATTTCAAAAATAAAGTAACTGGTTTAAAATCGAAAAATTTTTCAGGACTATTTATACTGTTGCATATATTAACCAATGTTGAATGCATGTTATGAATTCCATCTATAGAATTATTGATAATAGCAAAAAGAATATGGCTATGTATATCAAAATAAATCTCTTCATTGTTAAGAGAATCTTTTATAATTTTAATTATATCTCTCAATTTAGAGTTCCAGTTTTTAAAACCCATTTCACTCAGTAATTTTTCACTATTTAAAAATTTTAATCCAACAACATAAAAACTTCCGTGGGGAAAATCTATATCTGATACAATAAGTTCCTTAGAATCAATACTTAAATGGGAAATTACATGCTCTATTTTTAAACTTAATTTGTTTAGAAAAGCTTTAAAATGCAGGCATGGAAGATCTCTTTCAAACATTGACCTTTTTTTAAGGGCAATATATTCTAAAATTAATTCAAAAAAGTTAATAAAATGTTCTTTAGGGATTTTTATAAAATCAAAATCAGATAAGTCTATGGCAATTACTATTAATTCAGAAGCATTACTGAGAGATAGTTTTATTAGTATCTGTTTTGTTTCATTTGATAAATCTACTTGGATTTTATTTTTGATCTCACTAGGAGAAGGTTTATTTAAAAGATAAATGGAGAGGTTTTTGATTTTAATAAATTTACTTATTTGATCTGCTATGAATTTCTTGTTATTTAGTATGTCCTGAAATGAAATATCAATATCGTGTATCACCGTTAGTACCAGAGAATATTTTGGACTTGTATTTTTTTGAGCAAAATAATATCTTTTTCAAACCTTGTCTAGAGATAATTTGGTCTTTATATTTAAACAAGAGGGAGGCTTAAATGATAGATATTATAATGAAAGTTATCAGGGAACGAAGAAGTATCAGGAAATTTGAGGAAAAAGATATACCTCTAGACAACATAAAGACCATTTTAGAAGCAGGCAGATGGGCGCCAAGTGGCATGAACAATCAACCATGGAGGTTCTTGGTTATATCAAAGGATGATGTTAGAAAGGAGTCGTTGGCTACCTGTACAAAATATGGCAAGATAATTCTTCGTGCAAATAAATTAGTAGTGGTGTTGATTGATAAGCAAGTTATGTATAATGAAACAAAAGATCACCAGGCCATAGGGGCTTGTATTCAAAATATGTTGCTTGCTGCCCATGCCATGGGCCTTGGGGCTGTATGGCTTGGGGAAATTTTAAACAATGAAGAAAAGGTGTTAGAGATTTTGAAATTGGATAAACAAAAATATGGTCTGATGGCTGTAATAGCCCTTGGATATCCAGCTCAGGAGGGTAAGTCATCGAGAAAACCTTTAAAAGAATTATTGTTGGAGGAGATATAATGTTAAAAGTATCTTGTTTTCCTTTAGGGCCGCTTCAAACAAATTGTTATGTTGTGCATAATTCAGTTGAGGCAATAGTTATAGACCCAGGCGGTGATCCTTCTGTTGTTTTGAATTTTTTAAAGAAAAACAATTTGGTTTTAAAATTTATTTTAAACACCCATTTTCATTTTGACCACATATTGGG
>JAMOQN010000045.1 GCA_027063985.1 Desulfohalobiaceae bacterium | reverse complement strand
GAAATTTTTCAAGCACCATTGGAATTGTTCCTGAATGATCCTGTTCTGCGTGGTGTGAGATGATATAATCAAGCTTTGAAATCCCCTCTAATTGGGAAAGTAGTTCATGGGCCATAGGGGGATCAACAGTGTCCAAAAGCACAGTCTTCTCACTCCCTTCAATAAGATATGCGTTATAGCTTGTCCCGTCTGGAAGCGGGACAAGGGTATCAAATAGACGCCTATCCCAATCCACTGATCCCATCCAGTAAATTTTATCTTTAATCTTTCTTGGTTTCATAACACCTCCTGTAGTTGTTTTTCGGTCCAATGCACATGATTTAATGACTGTATAATTGAGAATACTCCAAAAAGATTATATGTCAACAACAAGATAATTTTCACATCTAATCTTGCCGAGATTAGGGATAATTGATAAAATTCAATTTGCCTAAGCAATAATTCTCTGCTAAATATTCAACGGTAAGTAGATTAAAAAAATTTTAAAAAAAATAATCCAAGGGGAATAGTTATGTCAGAGGAAAGAATGGAACAAGTTAAGTCAGAATACGATAAAAAAGGGCCAATGCCCAAGGTGGACTTTATTACCTTTATTATGTCCCTTAGCTCATCAGCTTTAGTCCATTTGGGAGAAGTCCCAGATCCTGTTACAGGGAAAAAAGAAGTTGACCTAGACCTTGCCAGGCATACAATAGATGTGTTATCTATGTTGGAAGAAAAGACCAAAGGAAATCTAAGCAACGAAGAAGAGGATTTCTTTAAAAACATTTTGTTTGAACTCAAGATGAAGTATGTACAACGTGCGTAATTATGAAATATAGGAGACATATATATGACCATTTTTGTTGGAATAGTAGGAGCACTGGGATATACTGGCACAGAGCTAATTAGAATTATCACCAATCATCCAGAATTTGAGCTTAAATTTGCCACATCCAGGCAAGAGTGTGGCAAAAAATTAATGGATATATTTGGCCATCTTAGGGGAACAAAAGAAGGAGAAATTGAGATAATCCATCCAGATAAATGTAGAGATGTTAATGTAGATCTGGTTTTCTTAGCAGTGCCTCACAAAACAGCCATGGACATTGCACCTATTTTTTTAGATAAAGGGGTTAAAGTCATTGATCTTAGTGCAGACTTTCGTCTCTCAGATCCACATATTTATGAAGAGTGGTATCAAACCAAACACACGCAAAAGGACCTCTTAAATAAGGCAGTGTATGGATTAATTGAAATTTACAAAGATCAAATAAAAAACGCTCAATTAATTGCAAATCCTGGTTGTTATCCAACTTCTATTATTTTAGGTCTATACCCAGCTTTAAAAAATGGGTTAATAAATCCATCGCCTATTCTAATAGACAGCAAATCTGGTACAAGTGGGGCTGGTAGATCTGCAAAATTGGGCATTATTTTTAGTGAAGTGTATGATAATTTCAGACCGTATAGTGTGGCAGGAGCTCATAGGCATACACCAGAGATAGAGGAACAGCTAAGCAAGATCGCAAATACAAATATAACTGTGTCATTTAATCCCCATTTACTCCCTATTCAGAGGGGAATAGTTTCCACCATGTATGTAACACTAAAACATAACATAACTTTTGATCAATTATATGAAACATATCTTGAATTTGCCAATGAAAATAAATGGATCAGATTATATCCAAAAGGCAAATTAGTAGAGGCCAGATTTGTAAGAGGCACTATGTATTGCGATATTTCATTGTGCTTTGACAAAAGGGCAAATACAACCTTAATAATATCCTGTATTGACAATGTCTGTAGAGGGGCATCAGGACAGGCTGTGGCAAATGCAAATCTCATGTTTGGTCTTAGCCTAGATACAGGATTAGCAAATTTAGCCCTTATCCCTTAAAACTTAAATTTAGACCATGGTAACCAACAATATATCACAAGAACTCTTTATAGCCAGACAGCCTATCTTTGACGGAAAACTGCGTATCTATGGATATGAACTTCTATTTCGCGATGCAGATATGGAATCTGCCAATGTCATAAATGGAGAGGTGGCAACATCTAAAGTCATTATAGACGGATTTAGTCTTGCTCAAAAAGGTATACCTAAAAAGACATATTTTTTTATAAACTTTCCATATAAATCTTTAATTTCTGGTATAGCAGAAATATTACCAAAAGAAACAACAGTAGTAGAAATATTAGAAGATGTTATAATTGACAGAGATATATTAAGGGCCTGTATTGATTTAAAGAAAAAAGGGTATCTTTTAGCGCTAGATGATTTTATAGGGCATGTAACAAACAAAAAATTATTTAAACTAATTGATATAGTTAAAATAGACATCCTCAATATGGAAGTTGCAACAATTGAAAAATTAATATTACTAGTAAAAAATTTAAATCCTACAATAAAAATCCTTGTAGAAAAAGTAGAAGATAGAAAGATATTCAATATAACAAAAAAAATGGGTGCAGACCTATTTCAAGGATATTTTTTCCAAAAACCAGAATTGGTCAAAGGTAAATCCATACCTCCAACCACTATAACCAAATTAAAATTACTTGCCTTTTTTTCAAAAAAAAATATCAGCGATAATCTTGATGAACTAGAAAATATTATAAAAACAGATCTTTCTTTAAGTTATAAGCTCCTGAAATACATAAATTCACCTGCCATAGGACTCGCCAATAAAATAAAAAAAATAAGACAGGCCATTAATTTACTTGGTTATAATAATGTTGTTAAATGGTGCAGGATATTTTTACTTAGTACCATAAATCCTTCAGATAGAGGTATTGAAATTATCCGACAATCCACAATTCGTGGATACTTTTTAACAGGATTAATAGATTTCATAAAAACAGACCATACAGAAGATGAATTATTTATGCTTGGACTATTCTCCCTTTTGGATGCTTTATTAGATCAGTCAATGGAAGATATTTTGGCTTTATTGCCACTGGATGATACCATTAAAGATACTTTACTCGGTAAAAAAACCCCTCTTTATCCCTATCTAAAACTCATAGAAAAACAGGAAAGGGGTGATTGGAAGGGCGTCTTGAATTTATTAAAGGAACTAAAAATGCCTTTAGATCTAGTGAGTTCTGTGTATGCCAATGCTCTTGGAGAGACAGACAAGTTATTTAAAGCTAACAGCAATTAATCCCTCATATCAATCACTCTTTTAGATTTTGCAAAGGTACCAGGGAGTTTTCCAACCTCAAGGAAAGCACTTCAATTCTCCATTCCTGGTATAGTTTTAATCTTCTTTGTGACCCTTTGCATAATAAATTTCGAGCAACTATTGAAAACCAAAAATAAATTTTATAGCATAAAATAAAAACTTTACTTATGGAGATTGTATGAGAATAAAAGTTGAATTGAATTCAAATGGTTTTATTCATCTTAAAAAGGGTTTTTTAAGAACCCTACAAGGTTTAATCTACAATCTATTAGATGGTCCTTCCGCTATCTGGCTTCATAACGAAGGTTTTAAATATGAAAAGAGAAAATTTAAACTTTTCACTTTTTCTTCAATATTGGAAAAAGGAAGGTTAGACAAGAAAAATAATATGTTTTCATTTCCTCCAAAAATTAGCTTTTATATCTCATCTCCTGTGAATTGGATTTTAGAGCAAGTAGCCGAAAATTTTATAACAGGAGATGAGTTTTTTTTGGGTGAGAACAAAGTTTTTTTAAACTCCATTGCAGTGTTACCACCTAAAAGGTTTGGGCCTAAAATTAAAATCAAATCCCTAAATCCAATTGCCATGCGTTCTACTGGAGATGATGGAAAATATAAACTCTGCC